>JBKHFK010000017.1:0-15238 GCA_046540295.1 Halanaerobium sp. | reverse complement strand
GATCCCGACATAATGCTCAGTTAAATTAAATAATTTTTTCCCATTCCTGATATAATTCTTCCAGTTTATTATTTTTTTGCTGGTATTCATCCTTTAACTGCTGCAGCAGCTCAAAATCATCAATATTTTTTTCAGCGGTCATTTCTGCCTCTAAACTTGAAAGTGCTTTTTCCAGCCTTTCAATTTCGGATTCTACCTCTTTTAGTCTTTTTTGTCTTCTCATTTCCTGACTGCGGGCTTCTTTTTGAGCTTCATAATTGAGCTTACCCTCGCTCTTTTCTTCCTGCTGATCTTCCTGCTGCTGAACAGATCTCTGTTTTTTCTTTTTTTCTTTATAATAGCTGTAATCACCAAAATATTTTGTGAGCTCCTGATTTTCAAGCTCATAAATAAAGTCAACCACTTTATTTAGAAAATAACGGTCATGAGATACTATTAGTACAGTACCCTGATATTCCTGTAGTGCCTCCTCCAGCACCTCCCGCGAAGCCAGATCAAGGTGGTTTGTCGGCTCATCCAGAATCAAAAGGTTATAATTTCCACTCATCAGCTGCAGAAGACGGAGGCGGCTTTTTTCACCACCACTTAACTGCTTTACTTTTTTGAAGACATCCTCTCCTGTAAATAAAAAGGAAGCCAGCATATCCCTTGCCTTAGAATTTGTAACTGCTGTTTCTCGCTGCAGCGCAGTTATCAGATCATCTTCCGGTCTAAATCCCTCAAATTCCTGGCGGTAGTAGGCTGGATAAATATTGCTTCCAATTTTTACTCTGCCCTGATCGGCAGTTATTTCGCCCATAATAATTCTTAAAATTGTAGATTTTCCGGTTCCATTATCACCGATAATGGCTGCCTTATCCCTGCGGTGCAGCTCAAAATTTAAATTTTTAAAGAGTTTTAAATCACCAAAACTTTTTTTAAGATCTTCGACAAATAAGACATCATCCCCACCTCTGACCTCGGTATCCAGATCCAGCTTCATCTTTTTGCCTTTCAGTCTTGGTTTTTCGAGGCGGTCGATTCTTTCCAGTCTTTTTTCCATGGCCTTTGCCCTTTTAAACATCTTTTCACTATCCCGGGAGCGGCCCCAGATATAAAGCTGTTCAATAGCATCTTCCAGTTCTTTAATTTTTTTCTGCTGATTTTTGTATTCACGCAGCCGCTGTTCATATCTTCTTTTGCGCTCTTTTTGATAATAACTGTAATTACCGCTGTAATCTTCATTTTTGCCGTGTTTGATTTCTACAATCCGCTCAATTGTATTATCCAGAAAATACCTGTCATGAGAAATAATCAAAAGACTGCCCTGATAAGAATTCAGATAACTTTCCAGCCATTCTACAGATTTTAAATCAAGGTGATTGGTTGGTTCATCTAAAAGCAGCAGATCCGGCTCTATTAAAAGCAGTTTGGCCAGACCAACTCTCGTTTTTTCACCACCACTTAACTGATCCAGAGTTTTTTCGTGAATCTCTTCCTCATCAAAACCCATCCCGGCAGCTACCTGCCTAATTTTACTCTGATATTCATAGCCCACACCTTTTTCGAATTTTTGCTGGAGCTGACTGTATTCCTTCATAGTCATTTTTAAATCATCAGAGTGAGCATCAGATTTTTCTGCTTTTTTCCCATGATGAGCTATTTTTTCTTCCAGACGCTGCATCTCTTTAATCTGACTTTTAACTTCTGCAAAGACCTTTTCTAATTCCTGATAGATACTCAATTCAGCCTTAAAATCAGGAAGCTGGTCAAGATAACCTACTTCTATATCATTTCTGACTGAAACTGTACCTTCTGAAAAATGCTCCTGGCCGGTTATAATTTTAAAAATTGTTGTTTTGCCGGAACCATTGGGCCCAATTAAGGCCACTGACTCTCCCTGATTTACATTCAGTGAAAAATCTTTAAGCACAGTTTCGATACCATATTCTTTTTTTAGATTATTTATATTTAAAATAGCCATCCAGAACCACACTTCTTTTTTACAATTTTAAAATAAATTTATTTTAATCTCTCATATTTTTTAAGATAATTTTGTATTTAATATTTAGTATAATTTCGGTTCAGCAACTTTATTTCTATTCTTAAAAACTACAGCCAGAGTTCCCGGACCGGCGTGAGAACCAACTGCAGCCCCAATCTCACTGATAAAAACTTCCTGCGGCTTAAATTTTGTCTCAATTTCTTCTTTTAATTTTAAGGCATATTTTTTGTTTTGAGAATAGGTGAGGGCCAGAATTTGATTTTCTGGCTGATCAGCTTTTTTTTCAATTTCCTTTATTAAATAAGAGATCATCCGCTTTTTACCTCTTACTATGTCATGAGCCAGAATTTCTCCATCCTGAATATGCAGTATTGGTTTGATGTTTAAAACATCAGCCATTACAGCCTTTGTCCTGGATATACGGCCACCACGTTTGAGCATTTCCAGATCACCAACAGCAAAAATATGCTCCAGTCTGGAAGCATCTTCCATCAATTTTTCAACAACAGTTTCTACTTCTTTACCCTCCTGCAGCCACTTTGCAGCCTGATAAACTAAAAGTCCCTGGCCAACAGAAGCTGCCTTGGAATCAATAATTGTAATCCTCTGAACTTCTGACGGCTCCAATTCTCTTTTTGCCAGTACTGCTGATTCTAAAATTCCGCTCAATTTGGAAGAAAAAGCAATTACCAGAATTTGATCATATTCGAGCAGATTTTTTTGATAAACTTCTTTAAATTTGGCAGGAGTTATTCTCGAAGTTCTCGGAACTTCACCCTGTTCTTTAATCAATTGATAAAAATCCGCCGGCTGCAGGTCAGCCCGATCATAATAAATTCTATTGTTGATATTTACTTCAATATTTAAAAAATCGATATCATAGCTGTTCACAACCTCAGCCGGCAGATCTGAACAGCTGTCTGTTATTATTTTAACTTTTGACATAAAGATTCCTCCCTGTGAAGCTCTCCCCCGGGTTTAATGATTATTAAAGTTTAAAATTTGACTCTTCTTCTCGCTGGCGGAATAATACTGCAATCCCCCCAATGACCTGTACTACTTCTGAACCGGTTGCAGTAGCCAGTTCTTCAGCAGCTGAACGAGTTGTCCGGCCGGTACTTTCTAAAATCCTAACTTTGAGCAGTTCATGGTCTTCCAGAGCAGCATCAAGCTGTTCAATCACAGAATCAGTAATCCCATCTTTACCTACATGAACTATCGGATCGAGAGAATTTGCTTCTCCGCGAAGATAGCTCCTATTTTTTCCTGTTAACATTATATCACCTTCTTTCTAATTGTTAACTATATTTTGCAGATTTCATTAAAATATCACTTTTGGATCTTATTTTATTCTACATAATCAAATTCCAGAGGACCAATAACCACAGTATCCCCTTCTTTTATGCCCTCTTTTTCCATCATTTCGTTGAGCCCATAATGTTTTAAAACTCTCATTAATCTCTGCACAGCTGCCTCATTGTTGAAATCAGTTTTTTCAAGATAGGATTCCAGCAGTGTTCCTCGAATTTCATACTTATTTTTATTCAGCTTTGTAATATAGAGTTCATCCACAAAATCCGGTCTGATTACTACCTCTTCTTCTTTTTCTATTTCTCTTTCAGGCAGTTCCTGCAGACGCTGGCCCAGATGATAAATCAGGGGCTTACAGCCCTCACCAGTAACTGCAGAGATTGGAAAAACACTGTAACCGCGGTCATTTAATTCTGATTTTACGGTTTCTATATTCTGTCTTCCTTCTTCCAGGTCTATTTTATTTAAAGCTATTACCTGTTCTAAAGAAGCCAGATAATCATTGTATTTATTCAGTTCATTATTGATCTTTTCAAAATCCTCCAGGGGATCTCTGCCCTCAATACCGGAGACATCAATTACATGGACTAAGAGTCTGGTCCGCTCTAAGTGCTTTAAAAATTCATCACCCAGACCTGTACCCTGATGTGCTCCTTCAATTATACCAGGAATATCGGCCATAACAAAAGATTGATATTCACCAAATTTAACCACACCCAGATTGGGATGCAGGGTTGTAAAGTGATAGGAATCAATCTTTGGTTTGGCATGTGAAACCTGTGAAATAAGAGTTGATTTGCCTACATTAGGATATCCAACCAGCCCTACATCAGCCAGAACTTTAAGTTCCAGTCTGACTTTGCGCAGTTCACCTTTAGCTCCATTTTCAGAAAAGCGAGGAGCCTTACGGGTTGATTTCTTAAATCTGGCATTTCCTTTACCACCCTTACCACCTTCTGCAATCACATACTGATCTCCTGCCTCTTTTAAATCAGCCAGAAACTGATCTGTATCTGCATCATAGACCATCGTTCCCGGTGGTACATCTAAATAAAGGTCCTCTCCATTCTTACCGTGCATCTTTTTTCCCTGACCGTTCTGTCCCCGCTCAGCCTTATAAATATTATTATAGCGGTAATCTGCCAGAGTATTCATTCCCTCATCAACTCGCAGAATAATACTGCCGCCATCACCACCATCTCCACCATCAGGTCCTCCCTGATCAATATATTTTTCCCGGCGGAAACTGACAACACCATTGCCTCCATCACCGGCCTTAACTTTAAATTCTACTTCATCAATAAACATTATCTTCACCTCCCTTTTTAAATTAAATTAATCTCCCCACTTTTTAAAAATTATCAGGTAAAGCAGGTTAAAAAGCAAAATTATTAACAGCAAAAAACCCTCAGCACCTAAAGCGCTGAGGGATATTATACAATAATATTAGTTAGCAATAGCTGCTACCTGATCTTCTGTATAGACACTGATTTGACGATTCTTTTTACCTTTTCTTTCGAACTTAACATAACCGTCAACCTTGGAGAATAAAGTATCATCACTACCACGGCCAACATTTAAACCGGGCTTAAATTTAGTACCTCTCTGACGTACTAAAATACTACCGGCTGACACGAATTCGCCGTCGAATTCCTTAACACCAAGTCGTTTCGATTCACTATCACGACCATTCCGGGAACTACCGACACCCTTCTTCTGGGACATTTAACTCCACCCCCTTAGAAAATAAATTTTTAAAAATTTTAAAAGTTAAATACGAGCTTTAAAAGCAGGTATTACTGCTTATCTATATGATAATTAAGCATTAATGTCTTCGATTAAAACCTTAGTGTAGGGCTGTCTGTGACCGGTTTTTTTACGGTATCTGATTTTTGGCTTATATTTAAAAACGACAATCTTTTTATTCTTACCCTGTTCGATTACCTTTCCCTTAACAGAAGCTCCATCAACTAATGGAGAACCTGCTTTAAAACCACTATCATCAGATAAAGCTAAAACCTGATCAAATTCTACATTGCCGCCTTCCTCAGCAGAAAGCTTTTCAATTTTTATAATCTGACCTTCTTCAACGCGGTACTGTTTACCGCCAGTTTTAATAATAGCGTACATTTTATGTTACACCTCCCTTACCTCAGACTCGCCGGATGAGGCACTCTTTTTAAAAGAGATTTTACGGCCTGTACCGTGCGGTTTTGGCACCTTCATAATGAAGGCTGGATAAATAACTCCAGATATAAATTCTAGCATAAATCGCCTCTATAGTCAAGGTTATCTCAAAATGAATTAATTATTTATTCCAGAGGAGTTATAAGCTCTATTCTAAAAATTTTAATTTTATATCCCCGGCCTAAGCCAGATGGGCTCTGGCATAGGTTCGATGCATATCATCAATCACAATCTCAACTTCATTATCAACCATACTTCCCGCGCCATTGACAATAATAATATAGCCATTTATCCTTGCTATACCTGCATTTTCATTACTTGCATGCTGATCTTCAATCCTCACAGTAATTCTATCACCGGCATCCAGATCCAGAACTTCCGGCTGCAGATCTTCTCTGCTTCCCTTTTCAATAATCATATCCTCATATTTAAGTTCTGCATTACCACTGATGAAAATATCAATTCCAAACTTATCTTCCAGTTCCTGCAGTTTTTCACCACCTGCTCCAATTAAAACTGCAGCCACTTCCGGATGCAGTTCAAGTGAGACAGCAGGATATTTTTTGCGGCTTGTTATCTCATCTATTTTGCGGATAACCTTCATTGCTACTGTAGATTCTGATAAAACCTTACCGGTTCCCCCACAGACCGGGCAGTCCTTCTGCATTAAAGTCCCAAAACCCTCTCTTACTTTTTTGCGGGTCATCTCCAGCAGTCCCAGCTGAGTAAAACCTAAAATTGAAGTTTTAGTTCTATCCTTTTCCAGCTCATTTGCCAGGAGATCAGTAACTGACTGCTGATCAGAGTAGTTGTTCATATCAATGAAGTCGATAATGATTATTCCACCAATATCTCTTAATTTAATCTGGCGGGCAATTTCTGCTACTGCTTCTTTATTGGTCTTAACTATTGTATCCTGCAGATTTTTCTTTCCGGTAAATTTACCGGTATTTACATCAATAGAAACTAAGGCTTCTGTCTGATCTATTACCAGATAACCACCGGATTTCAGCCAGACCTTGCGCTGCAGCAGACTTTCAATTTCCTTTTCAATATTATATGCCGCTAAAATTGGTATATTGCGCTGATAAAGAGCAATCCTGTTTTTTAAATCTGGTGCAAAAATTGAAGTAAGATCAATTAAACGCTGATAATCTTTTTTATCATCTACTACAACTCGATCGATATTTTCATCTAAATAATCTCTGATTAAATTTTTAAGTAAATCTTCCTCCTGATATAAAATATCTATATCATTTTTCTGAAAAAAGTCATTCCGAATTCTCTTCCAGGTTCCTGACAAAAAGTTATAATCATTCTGTAATTTTGTATAGCTCTCATCACGGGCATTAGTCCTGATGATCAGGCCTTCCTGCCCACTCTTTAAATCCTGGGCAATAGATTTTAAGCGCCCCCGCTCACCATCATCATTGATTCTGCGGGAAATCCCTATTTTATTGTCTGAAGGAATATAGACAAAAAATCTGCCTGGAATGGAAATCTTACAGGTTACCTTGGCTCCTTTACTTCCCATTGGCTCCTTAACAACCTGAACCATCAACCACTGCCCCGGCTGCAGCACATGTTTAACATTTAATTCCTTTTTGCTCAACTTCTTTTTCTGCTCATTACTTAAAATTGGATATAAATCATTTAAATGTATAAAAGCATTGCGGGCAATCCCAATATCCACAAAGGCTGCCTGCATTCCGGGCAGTACATCCTGAACTCTGCCTCGATAAACATTACCTGCAATTTTCTGATAGGTATCTCTTTCAAAAAACAGGTCTTCCAGTGAATTATTATTCAATAAAGCTGCTCTTCGTTCTCTATATTCCGAATTAATTATTATTTGTCTGCTCATCTATCTCAACTCCCGATGAATTTTTCTGCATAGGGAGGGTCAAAATTTTCTCCATCTTTCACAAAGATTCCCTCTCTAATAACCTGTAGAGGTGAAAATTCTTTGATTTCTGGATACTTTTCTCTGAGAGCGCGATTAAGCTCTTCCGGTCTTACATTCCCTCTACTCCCCGTAACAACTGCAAATTTCCATTTATTTTTATCTGTTATTTCTGCAGAAAATATTCTTTTCTTTAAATCAATTTTTCTGTCTGATTTTTTTCTCCGATGTCTAATAATCATAATTTCTTCCTGATTCATAAATTCCTCTAACATTTCTCTTTCTTCTTCAATACTTTTAGTTTCCCTGTAATCAAAATTAATTGTATAGATAGCAGTATCAACCAGAGAAGAAAGTGATCGAATATCATCCGCTACTGCTACCGCTTTTAAAAACTTTAAATGTTCAGGTGAGGCAGAATTTAAATCTGCCAGCATTTTTCCCGGTTCCATTTCTTTTTCCAACTCAAGATCAAAGTACTCACCCTTACTGATTAATCCAACTGCAAGTGGTGGTCCAATGGCAAGATTAATCCGCGGATTATAGCCCTGTGAAAAAGCTGCCGGCAGTTCTGATCTCCTGATTATTCTCCTTAATGTTTTAATAACTTCTAAATGGGAAATATACATTAAATCCTCTAACTTGGCAAATTTAATTCTGTAATTCATCTCTTCTACCACCTACTAACTCTAAATCAACTTCAAAATTGCCGCAGATTGCACAACCGTGGCAGTCAGCAAATCTGCAGTCATCTATCAGTACTTCTTGTTTTGCATTTTTAAATTCTTTTAATAAAAAAGATTTAGGAATACCAATATCAAGTTTCTCCCAGGAAAAAATCTCATCTTCTCCGCGTGCTCTTAAATAATCTTCGGGCTGGATATTATTCTCTCTAAAAGCCTCTCCCCAGATTCTGGGCTCAAAACACTCATGCCAGCCTTCAAAACGGCTGCCTTTTTTCCAGGCGGCGGCAATTACATCTGAAAGCCTCCGATCACCTCTGGCAAGTACGCCCTCCAGACGTGAAAGCTCCGGATCATTCCAGCTGAAAGAAAAACTTCTTCCTTTAATATTATCTCTTAAATAATCATGTTTTTTGATAATTGTTTCTAGATCATCCATCTGATGCCACTGAAAGGGTGTAAAAACCTTGGGAACAAAGGTCGAAACACTGACTGAAACTTCAATCCGCCTCATTTTCTTTTTAGTGTTCCGGCGGACTTCCCGGCCAATGTTTCTTATTTTTTGAGCCATCTCTGCAATTCCCTTTACATCTTCCATGGTCTCAGTTGGCAGTCCAATCATAAAATATAATTTGATCCTGGACCAGCCGTTTTCAAAAGCGGAGCGGGCGGCAGTATAAATATCTTCTTCACTGATGTTTTTATTAATCACATCTCGCAAGCGCTGTGTCCCTGCTTCAGGGGCAAAGGTTAAACCGGTTTTTCTAACTTTCTGAACTTCTTCTGCCAGTTCAACAGAAAATTTATCAACCCTTAGTGAAGATAAAGAAACACTGATCATTCTGTCACTAAATCTTTCGGTCATCTGCTGTACCAGTTTTTTGGCCTCAGTATAGTCAACTGTACTGAGAGAAGTCAGAGATATCTCATCATATCCGGTTGCTTTTAAAGCTTTTTCGGCCAGTTCCATTAAGCGCTCAATACTTCTTTCTCTGACGGGTCTGTAGGCCATTCCCGCTGCACAGAATCTGCAGCTTCTGGTACAGCCGCGTGAAATCTCGAGCACAACTCGCTCGTGGACTGTATCCCGGTAAGGAACTATAAAATCAGTTGGATAAAAGGCCTGATCCAGATTTTTTACTACCTGTTTTTTGACTTTTTCTTTTTTCCCGGCAGCAGAATTCAGGGCCGTAATCTGTCCATTTTCTCCATATTCTTCACTGTATAAAGAAGGTACATATACCCCCGGCAGTCTGCTCAATTTCTTTAAAATTTCAGATCTGCTTAAAGCAGCGGTCTTTAAACTTCGATATTCATTTAAAAGTTTGATTATAAAGGCTTCCGCCTCTCCCACAAAAAATAAATCAATAAAATCTGCTATTGGTTCTGAATTAAATACTGTTGAGCCCCCGGCAATCACCAGGGGATCATCTTCTTTTCTATCAGCAGCATAGATAGAAAGCCCGCTTAGATCAAGCATATTCAAAATGTTGGTATAACTCATTTCATACTGCAGGGTAAAACCTAAAATATCAAAATCTTTTATTTCGTGATAAGATTCCAGAGTATAAAGGGGAATCCCTTCATTTTTCAGCAAATCTTCCATATCCTGCCAGGGAGCATAAACTCTTTCTGCCAGCATATCCTCTTCCCTGTTAATTAAATGATATAAGATTTTAAGCCCCAGATGTGACATGCCGATCTCATAAACATCAGGGAAGGCCAGAGCCACCTTTAATTTTGCTGGAGTCCAGTCCTTATTGATAGAATTCCATTCATTACCTGTATATCTCTCCGGACTGGATATTTTATATAAATTTTCTATAATTTTTTTCTTATATTGCAAAAAACCACCCCATAATTAAAACATCAATTTATTTTTTCTTAAATTTATATTAATTACTATTGCAACTGCAGTCAGTGAGGTCAGCATAAAGGTACCTCCATAACTGATAAAGGGAAGTGGAATACCTGTAATCGGCATAATTCCCATTGTCATACCTACATTCTCTAAAACATGAAATAAAAACATAGCTATAACTCCAATTACAACCAGATAACCATAGCGATCCCTGGAATTTTCTGCAATACTTAAGAATTGCCAGAGTAAAAATAAAAATAAAAGTATTACAACAGCTGCCCCTAAAAAGCCAAATTCTTCGCCGATAATCGAAAATATAAAATCAGTATGTTTTTCCGGCAGAAAATTTAACTGATTTTGAGTGCCCGCAAAAAGACCTTTCCCCAGACCTCTACCGGACCCAAGGGCAATTATTGATTGAATAATATTATAACCACTGCCCTGAGGATCTATATTGGGATTAACAAATACAATCAATCTATTTAACTGATATTCTTTTAAAAATGGAAGCGGGGTATTCAGCATAACATGAGAGGTTATGACCATAACAGTCGTTAAAAAACCTCCTCCAAAAACTGCTGCCATATACTTAAAATTACCACCACCAACAAACAGCATAACCAGATAAATAAAAAATAAGACCAATGCTGTTCCCAGGTCATTCTGTAATATCACCAGAACAAAAGGTACAAAGGCAGTAATTGAAGGTAAAAACATCCCTTTTAAATAACCCATATCATCGGAATTACTGTCAATTACATCTGCCAGAACTAAAATCAACATAATCTTAGATAATTCTGAAGTCTGCAGATTAAAACCGCCAAGACTAATCCAGCGGCCTCCTCCAGCTACAGATCTACCGAAAAATAAAGTTGCAGTTAGCATTAAAAGCATTGTAATATAAATCACAGCAGCATATTCTTTAAAAATCTTATAATCAAAAGCCTGCAGAATAAAAACTATCAGCAGCCCCAGAATTACTGAGACTGCCTGTTTTTGTAAAAATCCTAAAGCACCACTATCCATATGATTAATTTCAACTGCAGAACTGATACTGATAAAACCAATAACTATCAGCAGAATTACTGCCAGCGGCACATTAAAATTTAAATAACGCAGGAGTTTTTTATTCCAGTTCATAATGAAGCAACCCCTCTATTTAGAACCCTTGAGGGGGAAATTTGCAACTAAGGCTGTCATGTCGTCCTCACGCTTAACATCCATCTCGATCTTTTGAGAATCAACATCTATATACTTACTTAAGACCCCAATTAATTCGTCACGCATTGCATCCATTTCATCTGGAGTTAATTTTACTCTATCCTGAACAAGTACAAACTGCAGTCTTTCCTTTGCTACACTCTTACTTTTTTTATCATCACTTTTTAAACCAAGCCACTTTAATATATCGATTTTACTCCCCCCCTTATATTAAGATAAACCAACTAATTTTTTAAATCTGGTGATAAAACTATCTTTTTCTAAAGGCATCATCGGCAGCTCCTCACCCATAATTCTGCGGGCAATATTCCTGTAGGCCTGACCGGCTTTTGCATTATCATTTAAAGCAATCGGCTCCCCTTTATTGGTAGAAACCACAATTCCCTCATCTTCAGGAACAATACCAATCAAATCAATGGCCAGAATCTCAATCATATCATCAATACCCATCATATCACCCCGATCAACCATGTCTGCTCTAATCCTGTTAATAATTACCTCCGGATCACGCAGACCTTCTGCTTCCAGTAAACCAATAATTCTATCGGCATCACGGACAGCAGAAATTTCGGGTGTGGTTACTATAATTGCTCTATCTGCACCGGCAATTGCATTTTTAAAACCCTGTTCAATTCCAGCCGGTGAATCAACAACTATATAATCCATGTCTTCCTTTAATTTTTCTATAAGTTCCTGCATCTGAAAAGGAGTTACAGAAGTTTTGTCTCTGGTTTGAGCTGCCGGTAATAAATAGAGACCGTCATAGCGCTTATCTCTAATCATTGCCTGCTCAAGTCGACAGTTATTTTCAACCACATCAACAATATCATAAACTATTCTGTTTTCTAAACCCATTACAACATCCAGATTTCTCAATCCAATATCAGCATCTATTAAACATACCTTATTTCCCTGCATTGCCAGAGCAGTACCAATATTTGCTGAAGAAGTAGTTTTACCTACTCCACCTTTACCTGACGTAATAACAATTGTTTTGCCTGCCAAATTTCATCCCCCCTGAATTTATACTAAATTTTTTCAACAACAATTTTATCATCTTCAATAAATGCCCTTTCTGCCTGCAGTTTAGAACTATCACTGTCATCAGGTGAACGAGCAATTAAAGATGCAATTCTTAACTGGGTAGGGTTCAGCTTTAAGGCTGCAACCTGTGAATCTTTGCTGCCGCCTGCACCTGCATGAACCACACCCCTCAGTCTGCCAAAAACTATAATATCTCCACCAGCAATAACCTCAGCTCCAGGGTTTACATCTCCAACTATAACAACATTGGCCTGATGTTTGACCCGCTGTCCTGACCTTAAAGTTCTATTGATTATTACAGCATCCGAAATCTGATCATCATTTTTTTCCTCTGCTGTAATCTTCCTGGCTGTAAAATAAATCTTGTTAACCTGCTTGTAGTTTTGTACTATCTCCATTAATTCTTCCAGCTGTTCAAAGGCCAATTCCAGTCCACTTAAATTTAAATACAGATTAACACCTGTAAAAAAATCAGATGCTTCAGCAGCATGAAGGCTGACAGCTTTTTTGATATTACCAAAAGTACTGCCATTACGGAAATTCATTACTATCCCATCTGAAACTGCCTGAAATGAAAATACAGAAGCCATAAGATCCTCCTCAGTTAAACTCTTTTTAAATATATTCTTTGATTATCTTAAAATTCCTGCTTTAATAAATTAAATAACTGACTGAGCAGGTTTTTGATCATCTAAATTAATCAATCATTATCTTCACTGTCGTAATAATAGACTTTTTCCTGATCATTATGATGATTTTTTAAACCAAAATAGTATTCCATAATCTCTCTGGCAATCGGTACAGAATAGGAACTTGAATCACCATTTTCAATAAATACAACTACTGCTATTTGTGGATCCTCATAAGGAGCAAAACCACCAAACCAGGCATGATTGGCAGCACCGGTCTGAGCTGTACCGGTTTTACCAGCGACTTCCAGTGGGAAATCTTCAAAATGTCTGAAAGCCGTACCATAATTTTTATTAACTACATCATACATTCCCTTTTTAAGAGTTGCAAAAACATTACTGCTGATCTCATCTTTTAAATCAATTCTGATCTCTGGTTCAAACTCCTCAACTATTTCTCCATCAGTATCCCTGATTTCGCTGACAATCTGAGGTTTATAGGCCACTCCATCAGCTGCAACTGCAGAAATTAAATTAACAATCTGAACCGGAGTAGTCTGCAGACTTCCCTGTCCAATTGATAAATTAACTGAATCACCTGGATACCAGCCCATATTTAACTGGCTTCTTTTCCACTGATCATTTGGTACCAGACCGGCTTTTTCTGAAGGTAAATCAATTTCTGTTTTGGTTCCCAGCCCATATTTTTTAGCATATTCGGCCAGCTTATCACCTTTATATTCTTTGTACAACTCATAGCCCAGTTCATAAAAAACAACATTATTAGAACGGGCAATTGCCTTGACAAAATCAAGTTTGCCTTCACCAACCGGGTTCCAGTTTCTAAAGGGCTTCGACCAGTTTGGAATACTAAAGGTACCATCAGAATCATAAAAACTTGTATTGGCTCTGACTCCCAGTTCCTCCATTGCTGCAGTGCCAGTTACCAGCTTGAAAACAGAACCCGGTGAGACAGAAGTCATTGTATTTCGGTTAACCATCGGTCTTAAAGAATCACTGGATAATTCCTGATAATCACTGCTGCTGATACCTTTAGCAAATAAGTCTAAATTATAATCCGGCAGACTAACACTGCTCAGTATTCCCCCGGTGTCAATATCCATTACTAAAGCTGAAATACCGGTGGGGGTTGATCTGTCATCATCTTCTTCCGCCAGTTCTCTTAATTCCTTATAATTGTCCTCCAGCAGTTTTTCTACAGCTTTTTGTAGTGAAAAATCAATATTTAAAATTAAATCATTACCGGGCTCAGGATTTTTGTTTCCAATTGTCTTTATTTTTTCTCCCCGGCTGTTAACCTCTATCTGCTCTGCTCCACGTTCACCGCTTAAATAAAATTCATATTCTTCTTCCAGACCACCCTTGCCGACAAAATCACCACCCCGATAATTATGTCCTTCTTCATTAAATGACTTCAGTTCACTCTCACTTATTTCACCTATATAACCTGTGGTGTGGACCAGATTTTTTGGATAAATATAGTCTCTCATTGTAGATTCTTCAACAACCAGACCGGGCAGTACATCACTATTTTCAGCAATAATTACCATGTCTTCTTTGCTCAAATGGCGGGCAAGAAGTATTGGATCAACCGCTGTATTAACATCAGTCTCATTATAATTAGAGGTCAATCGCGACTCAGAGAGACTGCTTAATTCTGAAAGTTCCTTAAAAATTTCTTCCGTTGACTTGCCGGGTGGAATTTCATTCTGCATTAAATATAAATTATAAGTAAGTCTGTTGGAAACAATAGTTTCTCCCCGCTTATCATAAATTCGTCCTCGAGGAGCATTTATCGGTCTGACGGAAATCCTGTTTCCTTCCGAAAGTTCATAATAATAATCTCCGCGAACCAGCTGCAGATAAGCTGCTCTGGACAGTAAGATAATAAAGATTAAAAGAATAGCTATTTTTAAAATCCTATGTCTGTCCACTTAGATCCCACCTTTCCTGAAAAAAATAGATTAAATAAACAAAAAAGGTGATTAAAGCATTTAAGGCAGCCAGTGGTAAAATAATATCCTTAAGTAATTCCAGATAATTAGCTGCAAATAAATAATTTTCCTTAAGCAGCAGATATAATAATTCGTGGACAATAGTTGCCATAAATACTCCCAGAGGTGGGATTAAAAGATTTTCGGGGAAAAACCGCCCTGATAAAAGTGCAGCCATAAAAGCAACTCCTGTTTTTACAGGTGTAAAAATCCCAATAAATGAAGTCAAAAAAACATCCTGAAGCAGACCACCAAAAGCTCCATAAGCCATTGCATCTTTAGCGCCAAAAATAATGGCTCTAATCACAACATAAATTAAAATAAAATCGGGTATCAATTTTAAAGATGGAAAAACAATGGCTATTGAGAGCTGACAGATTAAGAGAAAGATTAATATAAA
>JBKHFK010000016.1:0-15409 GCA_046540295.1 Halanaerobium sp. | reverse complement strand
AATTCAATTTTTCCAAATATAAGTGCCGGGCCCGGTTCTTATGCAATTGTAGGAATGGGAGCAGTTTTTGCAGGTGCCGCACATGCACCATTGACCTCGATTATTATTCTTTTTGAGATGACCAGAGACATTGGTATATTTTTACCAATGATGGTTACCTGTATTGTGAGTACTATTGCTGCTGGTAAGTTTCAGAAAAAGAATATTTACACTACTAAATTATTGAATAGAGGTATTGATTTAAGTGTAATTGATGAAGCGAATATTATTAAAAATATTAAAGTTAAAGATGTGATGAGCAGTACTCCTTTAACTCTTTATGATACAAATACAATAGCAGATGCCAAAAAATTATATAAAGGTACCTTTGTTTCCTATGTTCCGGTGCTGAAGGAGGAAAGCGGCGAATATATCGGGATGATGAGTTATCGTAATTTGATGAATTATATTGAGAAAAATCAGAATGCAGAAGATCTTGAAAATCGGAAAATAGAAAAAATTGTTTATCCTTCGACTACTAAAGTATATCAGGAAGATAGTATTATTAAGGCACTTGAAATTATCAATAATATTAAAGCCAAAACAATATCTGTATTTTCTAAAGAAGATGAAAAGTTAGTTGGAGTTATCAGCCGCAGTGATATTTTAGATGCCTATCATAAGAAAATCACCAGAGGAGACAAAGAAAACTTATTTACCCTTTCTGAAAAAGAAACACTAAATGTCAATAATCTGGTTAATTTTGCTGTGGACAGTGTCTCAGAAATGGCAGCAGATAAAAATATTACTATCAAAAAGGATATAAAAGATAATCTTCCGGAAGTAATTGTAAACAGTAATAAGATTTTATGGGTCTTAAATTCACTGCTTTCAAATGCCATTCATTATACTGTTAATGGGGGCGAGGTTAAGATTTGTGCCTATAATGATGATAAAAATGTGATGATCTGTGTAAGAGATCAGGGTGGTGGAATACCTGAGCATGTACAGCAGAAAATCTTCAATAAATACTCAGCAATGATTACAAAAGATAATATTGATGGAGATGATTTACCACTATCAAGCAGTAAAGAAATAATTGCAGCTCATGACGGAGATCTCTGGGTTGAAGATAGTGATGAAATCGGAACTACTTTTGTCTTAAGTCTGGAAGCTCAATTTGATGATGACTAATTAATAGTAATTGAACTAAATGATAGAGATTCTTTTACAGATTAGATTTTTAAATAAGTATATTTACAAGTAAAAGAATCTCTATCTAGCCTGAAATATAAACTATCTTAAAAGAGTAAAAACTTGACATTTTAGCTATATCTGTTTTATAATTAGTTAAGTAAATAAATACTAATATCAGGAAGGAGAGACTTAATATGCAGAAGTATCAGTGCACAGTTTGTATGTACATTTATGATCCAGAAGAAGGAGATCCTGTAGGTGGAATCGAGCCGGGTACATCTTTTGAAGATCTTCCAGACGACTGGGTTTGCCCTGAATGTGGTGTAGGTAAGGATATGTTCGAACCATATGATGGCTAATAGTACTTATATTTAAATATTTTTAGAAGCTGGGGCTTAAACCCCAGTTTTTATTTTACTTTCAAAATTAATTATAGTATAATAACTTCGAATAAGATATAAGGGCGGGGTACAAATGAATTTAAAGAAAAAAAATTTAACACCAGCTCAATATTTAGTGAGCGGCTATTTTGTAATTATTATGCTCGGATCACTGCTTTTAATGCTGCCTGTGGCAACAACTGACGGCCTGGGCCTGAATGCTGTAGATGCAGTATTTACAGCTACCTCTGCTACCTGTGTGACCGGTCTGATTGTAGTAAATACAAAGGAAGCCTTTACTATCTTTGGTTCAACTGTAATTATGCTTTTAATCCAGATTGGTGGACTCGGAATTATGTCCATGTCTACTTTATTTGCTTTTATAGTTGGTAAAAAAATCAGTTTAAAGGAAAGATTGATTATTCAGGAAGACCTAAATCAGTATCAAATTTCAGGAATGGTAAGACTGGTGCAGTATCTTTTAGGTTTTACTTTTGCAATTGAGGGTACAGCAGCCGCAATTTTGTTTTTACGCTTCAGTCAGGATTATCCTTTCTGGCGCTCAATTTATTTATCAATTTTTCATGCAGTCTCGGCCTTTAATAATGCCGGCTTTGATCTTTTTGGCAACAGTTTAGAAGGATTTACCGGTGACATTACTGTTAACCTTGTAATTATGGGTCTTATTATACTAGGTGGTATAGGCTTTGGGGTAATGATGGAAGCCTATAACCGGATTAAATTTAAGAAGACTACTCTGCAGACAAAAATTGTAATAGTAATTACCTTATCTTTATTAATTTTTGGCTTTATTAGTTTCTTCATTTTAGAATATAATAATACCCTTCAGGGACTGCCGTTTTTAGATAAAACTCTGGGAGCAATGTTTCTTTCTGTTACCCCACGTACTGCAGGTTTTAATACAGTTCCTACCGGTGCCTTAAAACAGTCTTCATTATTTTTAATCATTATTTTAATGTTTATTGGTGCTTCTCCCGGCTCAACCGGTGGTGGAATTAAAACAACGACCTTTGGAGTTATTCTGGTGACCATGAAAAATATGATAACCGGAAAAGAGGATATGGAAATATATAACCGCCGATTTGAAAAACAGATAGTTTATAAAGCGTTTACCATTACTATGCTGGCTGCTGCTCTTGTCATTCTGGTTACAACCTTATTACTAATCATTGAGGATGTTCAATTTATAGATGCCTTATTTGAAACAGTCTCTGCCTTTGGTACAGTTGGCCTGTCTACAGGTATTACAGGAGAGCTTTCTAAAATCAGCAGAGTTTTAATTACAGTAACTATGTTTGCAGGCCGGGTTGGACCTTTAACTCTGGCAGTGGCAATTGGAGAAAAACAGCGTAAAGGGACCTACCACTACCCAACTGAAAAAGTTATGGTAGGTTAATTAAGCAGTTAATTTGACAGGAGGAAATAGAATGAAACAGTTTGTTGTGATTGGTTTAGGCCGTTTTGGCTCCAGTGTAGCTACAACTCTGGCTGAGAATGGTTATGATGTTTTAGCAATAGATCAGGACGAAGAACGGGTACAGTCAATTTCTACTCAGGTTACTCATGCTGTAGAAGCTGATGCTACAGATGAGGAAGCCTTAAAGACTTTAGGTGTCAGAAACTTTGATGTGGCAGTTGTCAGTATTGGAGATAATGTTTCAGCAAATATTCTCTGTACACTGATTTTAAAGGAGCTCGGGGTGCCTTATGTAATTGTAAAGGCTCCAGACAGCCTGCACGGAAAGGTTTTAAGCAAAGTTGGAGCAGACAGAGTTGTTTATCCTGAACGTGACATGGGAGCAAGAATAGCTCACAATTTGATTTCATCTAATGTTTTAGATTATATAGAATTTGCACCAGAATATGGTGTTATAGAGATTATTGCTACTGAAAAAATGGTCGGTAGAACACTTAAGGACCTGGAATTTAGATCAAAGTTTAATGTAAATGTAATGGCAATCAAAAGAGGCGATAATTTAAATGTTTCTCCCGGTGCCGGAGATAAAATCCTTGAGGGTGACCGCCTGGTTGTCATGGGTAAAAATGATAGTTTAGAAAAACTCAAAAATTTTAATTAAAACTAATAGTATTGATATCAACAGGAGTGAAATAATGAGTGAAAATAAATTTTACAATATAATAACTTACGGCTGTCAGATGAATGAACATGATTCAGAAAGACTTGCCGGTATGCTGGAAGAAATGGGTTATCAGCATACAGAAAAATTAGCTAAAGCAGATATAATTTTATTAAATACCTGTATAATTAGAGAAAATGCTGAATTGAAGGTTTTTGGTAAACTGGGTGAATTGAAGCAGTATAAAAGAGAGAATCCGGAGCTAATTATTGGAATTGGCGGCTGTATGATGCAGCAGGATCAGCCTGTTGATGAGGTTTATAAAAAATACCGCCATGTTGATCTGATCTTTGGTACCCACAATATTCATCATTTGCCTAATTTGATTAAAGAAATTGAGGAAACTAGAGATAGAGTTGTTGAAGTCTGGGATGAAGAAGAGGGTTTAATTCCCGATCTTCCTGCTAAGCGTGAATCGGAGCATTCAGCCTGGATCTCAATTATTCAGGGCTGTGATAATTTCTGCACTTACTGTATAGTTCCCTATGTTAGAGGTAGGGAGCGCAGCCGTCCGGTCGATTCAATTGTTCAGGAAGCTGAGAAACTGGCAGAAGATGGTGTTAAAGAAATCACCCTTTTAGGGCAGAATGTTAATTCATATGGCAGTGATCTGGAAAAAGAAATTACCTTTCCCAGGCTGCTGGAAGAATTAAATGAAGTGGAAAAACTTAAGAGAATCCGTTTTATGACCTCTCATCCGCGTGATTTTTCTGATGAACTCTTAGAAAAAATTAAGATTTTAGATAAAGTAGCCAATCATATTCATCTACCGGTACAGTCCGGAAGTAATAAGGTACTTAAAGAGATGAATCGCGGCTATACCCGCGAATATTATATAGATCGGGTTAAAAAAATTCAGGCAGAAATTCCAGGAGCTGCAGTTTCAACAGATTTTATAGTTGGTTTTCCTGGAGAAAGTGAAGAAGATTTTGAAAAAACAATTGAGCTGGTTAAAGAATTAAATTTTGATATGGCTTATACCTTTATTTATTCACCACGCAGTGGTACTCCGGCAGCCCGCAGAGATGATCAGATTGCGGAAGAAGTTAAAAAAGAGCGTCTAAAGCGCTTAATGGATCTGCAGAATAAAATTAGTTATGATAAAAACCAGAAACTAATTGGTACAATTCAGGAGATACTGGTTACCGGACCCAGCAGTAATGAACCGGAAGTATATGAGGGGCGGACTTCTACAAATAAGATCTGTTTTATAGATAAAAATGAAGAATTAACTGGAGAATTAGTCAAAGTCAGGATAGAAGCTGCCAAAAGCTGGACTTTAGAAGGGAAAGTAATTTAATATATTGGTACCCGGTACAAAACGGCCGTTTTGTACCGGGTACAGGATAAATGTTTCACAAAGTAGGCCTGGAGGATAATTTAATAGATCTTTCAGGTTTATCTTATTTATATATAACATTTGGAGGGATTAATTTGGCTGAATTGACACCGATGATGCAGCAGTATCATGATTTAAAAAATAAATATCAGGATTCTATTCTTTTTTTCCGCCTGGGAGACTTTTATGAGATGTTTGGCGAAGATGCTAAAAGAGCTGCTAAAATACTTGATATTGCTCTGACTTCAAGGAACAAAGGTGGTGGTGAAAAAATACCGATGGCCGGAGTTCCCTATCATTCTGCTGCTTCCTATATAGAAAAATTGATTAAGAATGGAATTAAAGTAGCTATCTGTGAACAGTTAGAAGATCCATCAGAAAGCAGTGGTATTGTAGAAAGAGATGTAATCAGGGTTGTAACACCGGGAACTGTTATTGAAAACGAAATTCTATCAGAAAATGAAAATAACTATCTGGCTGCAGCTTTTCAATTTGGTGATTATTATGGCTTTTCTTATACAGATATTTCAACCGGAGAGTTTTATTTAACCGAATTTTCAGCTTCAGATCGGGATAAGCTAAAAGATGAAATCAATCGCATTTCTCCACAGGAAATACTTGTAGATCAAAAAACAGCTGATTCTGACATAATTTCTGAGCTGCAGACTGTTTATAATTTTACTTTAAACATTTTAAAGGATAAAAAATATAACCGCTTATATCAGGGGCTGCTGGATCATTTTAGGCTTAAATCACTGGAAGGTTTTGGCTGTGAGGAGATGAAAGCTGCTGTTTATGCAGCAGGTCAGGTGCTTTCTTATTTAGGAGAGACCCAGAAGCGAACAGTTAACCAGATAACTGATTTAAAGGCCTATCACCTGGAAGATTATATGGTTTTAGATTCTGCCAGCCGCAGAAATCTGGAGTTAACTTCAACTATTAGAGATAATCAGCGCTCAGGTTCTCTGCTTTCCATAGTTGATCAAACAGTTACTTCTATGGGGGGAAGAGAGATTAAAAAGTGGATAAACCAGCCCTTAATTCAGAAAGAAGAGATTGTAAAGCGGCATCAGGCTCTGGCAGAGATTATCGATAATTATATGCTTTTGGAAAAATTGAGAGAAGAACTCTCAGAAATCTATGATTTAGAAAGAATTATGAGTAAAATAACCTATCAATCGGCAAATGCCCGGGATATGGTGGCTTTAAAAAATTCTCTGGCCAAATTACCGGCAGTCAAGCAACTTTTAAATGAACTGGAAAGTGATCTTCTGCTTGAAATGAAGCAGGACTTTGACCTTTTAGAAGATATTCATAGTTTAATAGATGATTCGATTAAAGAAGAACCTCCAACAACAATAACTGAAGGTAGTATAATTAAGGATGGCTATGATGCTAAACTCGATCAATTAAGGGATTTAGTAAGCAGTGGTAAGGACTGGATTACTTCTCTTCAGAAAGAAGAAAGAGAAAAAACAGGAATTAACACCTTAAAAGTTGGTTTTAATAAAGTTTTTGGTTATTATCTGGAAGTAACAAACTCACATACTGATAAGGTGCCGGAGCGTTATGAACGCAAACAGACTTTAAGCAACAGTGAGCGCTATATAATTCCCGAATTAAAAGAAAAAGAATCCGAAGTTCTGGGAGCAGAAGAAAAAATTAATGATCTGGAATATAAATTATTTGTAGAAATTAGAGAAAAAATTGCAGAAGAAGTAGAACGGATAAATCAAACAGCTGCAATAATTGCTCAATTGGATGTTTTACTATCTTTTTCCTATCTGGCAATAGAAAATAATTATAATCGACCTGAGGTAAATAATGGTTCAGAAATAAAAATAAAAAATGGACGGCATCCGGTAGTCGAAAAGATGTTTTCTGAGCAGTTTGTACCCAATGACTGTTATTTAAATCAGAGTGATCAGCGTTTTATAATTATTACCGGGCCCAACATGTCCGGTAAATCAACCTATATGCGGCAGGTAGCTTTGATAGTCTTAATGGCACAGGTGGGTTCTTATGTACCCGCAGAAGAGGCTGAAATCGGCCTGGCCGACAGAATCTTTACCAGAGTGGGGGCCAGTGATGATCTGACAACAGGACAGAGCACTTTTATGGTAGAAATGAATGAGGTAGCCAATATAGTCAACAACAGCACAGATAAAAGCCTAATAATTTTGGATGAGGTCGGACGCGGTACCAGTACCTATGATGGAGTCTCTATTGCCTGGTCTGTCAGCGAATATCTTAATAACCCAGAGCGTATTGGTGCACGAACTTTATTTGCAACACACTACCATGAACTGACCAGACTTGAAGATGAATATCAGGGTATTAAAAATTATAATGTACTGGTTAAAGAAGATAGTGATGGGGTACACTTTTTACACCGTATTGTTGAAGGTCGAGCCAGTGATAGTTATGGAATAGAGGTTGCCCGTCTGGCAGGGCTGCCGGAAGAAATTATTATTAGTGCTCAAAAAATATTAAACAGGCTGGAAGAAAATAATAAGATGCCGGTCCGCAAACTGGAAAAAACAGTAGCTGATGATAAACATCAGCAGCTGCCCTTATTTAATTCAGAAAAAAACCCTGTTTTAAAAAAACTAGATGAACAGGATATCTTAGAGATGACTCCAATGGATGCTATGAACTTTTTATATAAACTAAAAAAGGATTTAAAAGAAGAGGAGAATTAAAATGGGTGTTATAAAACAGCTTCCTCAAAATGTAGCAAATCAGATATCAGCTGGAGAGGTTATAGAAAGACCTGCCTCAATTGTTAAAGAATTAATTGAAAACTCAATTGATGCCGGAGCAGAAAATATAGAGATTAAAATAGAAGATGGCGGCCGGGAACTGATTAAAGTAAAAGATGATGGTCATGGAATTCAGGCTGATGATATAGAATCAGCTTTTAACCGCTATGCTACCAGTAAAATTGAAGATATTGATGATCTGTATTCTCTCTACAGTCTTGGTTTTAGAGGTGAAGCCTTAGCCAGTATTGCTTCAGTTGCTGAAATTGAAATGATCAGCCGTCATCAGGATAGTGATCAGGCTGTAAAGATTAAACTAAAAGGTGGAGAGATAATCGACAAAAAGCCTGTTGGATCAACAGTGGGCACGGAAATTAAAGTTCGAGATTTATTTTTCAATACTCCTGCCCGCTATAAATATTTAAAAACTACAACAACTGAGTTTTCTCATATCAGTAAAATTGTCAGTGCAGAGGCTACTGCCAACAGTGATTTGAGTATTAAGCTTTATCATGACGGCCGCCAGATTTTGTCCACACCTGGTAATGGAAAGCTAAAAGATACTATTTATGCTGTCTACGGCAGTGAAATAGCAGATAATTTAATCCCAATTGATGTAGAAGACCGCTATATTAAACTCAGCGGCTATCTCTGCCGTCCGGAATTAACCCGTTCCAGCAGAAGTCATGAGCTCTTTTTTGTCAATGGTAGACCGATCTATAATAATTTAACAGCAAAAGCAGTAGAGACTGCCTACAGTAAATTAATTGATCCAAATAGAAGACCAATTGTTTTCCTTTTTATCAAAGTTAATCCCATTTTAGTAGATGTCAATGTGCATCCTGCCAAAAGGGAAGTTAAATTCAGCCGCAGTCAGATTATCTTTGATGTAATTAAAAAGGCTGTGCGGCGAACTTTAAAGGAAAATGATCCGACTACCAGAATCAAATTAAAGCAGAATTCTGATTTTAAAGAGCAGGAAAATGAGGCAGAAGATAGTGTAGAAAGAGAGAAACTCTTCAGTGATAATCAGGATCAAAATAAAGAACAGTCTGAAACAAATCAATCTGATTCTGTTAAGCATAAAAGCAGAGATCAGTCTGATTTTAATAGCAAATCTTCAGCAAATAATTACAGTACTCAAAAATCTAATAAGAGCGTTAATTATTCTTCTAATAACTATAGACATCAGCATAAGAGTAATTACAGCAAAAAAGATCTGCAGAAGAATATTAATTACAGCCGGGAAAACAGCAGTCAGAAGCAGAGTTTTTCGGAAGATGGAGAAAACTTCAGCCAGATTATCAAAAAAAATGAAATAAATGAATATTCTCTGGCAGATGTAGAAGCAGAAGAAAGCTACTTTAAATTTTTAGGACAGATTTTTAACAGCTATCTTTTAATCGAAACAGATCAGGGTTTAAAGATTGTTGATCAGCATAATGCTCAGGAGCGTATTTTATATGAAAAATTTTATGAGGAATTTAATCAAAAAGATAAAGCTTCTCAGTCACTGCTGCTGCCGGTTAAAATTGAACTTTCAGCAGAAGAGAGGGAGATTGTCCGTCAGTATGAAGATCAAATCAGAGAAATAGGTATTGATTTTAGTGATTTTGGCAGTAATACTATTTTAATTCAGGAAGTTCCTGTTTTACTGAAAAACAAACCTACAGGAAATATTATAGAAGAGCTGATAGCAGAACTTGCAGAGGCCGGTAAGACAAAATCAGCTGCTGAAATTCAAAAGACAATGCTTGAATACTTAGCCTGCCGTTCTTCAATTAAAGCCGGGCAGCCGCTGACAAAAAAAGAGAGTATCCAGCTGATCAAGGATTTATATAGAACAGAAAATCCCTACCGCTGCCCTCACAGTCGGCCAATTATGATTAATATCAGCCGGGAAGAAATAGAAAAAGGACTTGGTAGATAATGAAGGATTTAATAGTTTTAACAGGACCCACAGCAGTGGGTAAAACAGGATTATCACTCGAACTTGCCCAGAAAATTGAGGCTGAAATTATTTCTGCTGATTCAATGCAGATCTATCAGGAAATGGATATTGGTACAGCTAAAGCTACTAAAGAGGAAAGAAAAGAAATTAAACATCATTTAATTGACTTTTTAAGCCCGGAAACTGATTATTCAGTTTCTAAGTTTCAGGATGACTGTGATCGAGTAATTGCAGAAATAAAAGCTAAGGGCAAAATTCCGATGCTGGTTGGAGGAACTCATCTTTATTTAAGAGCTGTTCTGGAGGGCTTTATGCTGCCTGATATTGAGCCTGATTATCAGCTGCGAGAGGATTTGGAAAATTTGGCTGAAGCAGAAGGCTCAGCTAGAGTACATCAAATTCTTGCTGAAAAAGATCCTCAAACAGCCGAAAAACTACACCCCAATGATCTGCGCCGGGTTATCAGAGCAGTAGAAATTTATGAGCAGACAGGGAAAACAAAGAGTTTTTATAAGCGCAAACAAAAGGATCGCCCACCGCGCTACAGTGCCTATAAATTTGCTTTAATTAGAAGCCGCGAAAGTCTCTATCAAAGAATTAATAAGCGGGTTGATTTAATGATAGAAGAGGGGCTTTTAAAAGAAGTTAAAACACTTATTAAAAATCATCAGAATTTAAGTGATACTGCCAGACAGGCTCTGGGCTACAAAGAACTGATATCTCATTTAAAGGGAGAAATCAGCCTGGATCAAGCTGTATATGAGATCAAAAAGCGGAGCCGACATTTTGCCAAACGACAGCTGACCTGGCTGCGCAAGGAAGAGAATTTAATAGTTTTTAATATTGAAGAGGAAAATAAAGATAAGATTTTAGAGATAATGCTAAAATTAATAAAAGGAGAAAAAGATTATGAGCAGGAATACCAGAAACGAAAAGAAATTGATTTCTAATGGAGAAGAATTTGACCGCCTTTTAGAAGAAAAGGATGCAATTTTTGTGCTTTTTTCAAATGATAGCTGTGGTTACTGTCAGATAGCCGAAAAAAATATCAATCAGGTGATAGGTGATTTCCCCCAGGTAGAACTTTATCAACTTAAATTAACAGATGCTCCTGAAATTTTTGAGCGTTATGGAATCAATTCAGTTCCAGTCTCTAAAATTTTTAAAGATGGAGAAGCGGTTTATACAGGATTTGGGGTGCGCTCTCCCAATGATATTTATTACCAGTTAAAATCATACTTTGGCAGTGGCAATTCATATTTTCAGGAACTGGCTTCTCAGGAGTCAGCAGATGATAAACAATAAATAAACAATATTTATTTATCTTTGCAGGAATTTTCAATATAATATTGAATTTATAATATAAGAAGCTTTAAAAATATAAAAGGGGGCTGCAGAGATGAGTAATAACAATATTAATTATCAGGACCATATTTTAAAACATGTTCACGAAAAAAATATTGAGGTTATTGTTTATTTTGTCAATGGTTATCAGTTAAAGGGAAGAATTACAGCCTATGATAACTTTACTGTTATTTTAAGAAGTGATGAGCGGGACCAGATGATTTATAAACATGCAATTTCTACTATTGCTCCAGTTGAAAAGATTAGCGGTCTTCTTGATTTAGAAGAAGAATAAAACAATTCAGTATTAAGCCAATAAAGATTAATAATAATTTATCAATCAAAGGTAGTTGATTAATTCTTGAAGAAAAAGTTTTTGATTTTATCAATAATTACAGTAATTATAGTAGCATTTACTCTGACTACAGCTGCTGAGTCGAGCTATAACTGGGAGGAACTGATTAACACAACCCAAAAACAGCTGGATCAAGATAAGAAGGATATTGTTTTAAATTATACCCTGGCGGTAGCCTATGCTAATACTGGAGAAATAAAAAAAGCATATGATATTATAGATGTTTTTGGCAGCAGTGTTAGCCGCGAAGATTTTAACACTGCTGTTTCTCCGTATTTGACCGACTGGGAAGATTACAGAGATCAGAATAATTTGCTGCTTTTAAATTATGCTGCTTTTAGAGAAGTAATCAATAAAGATTATAGAGAGGCGGTTTCTCTATTTGAATATATTTATGAAATTGATTCTAATAATTTATGGGCATTAAACCATGCTGCGGCAGCTTTAATTGAAATAAAAGAGTATGAGCAGGCAATTTCCTATGCAGATCAGGCACTTTCAATACAGAAGAACGAATATTCTCATCTAATTAAAGGTTATGCATTTTATGAAAATGGAAATTATTTTAAAGCTGCAATGGAAGCTGCACAGGCCAGAAATTTATTTAAGTCTCTTGCTAGTGATGAGTATCAGGATTTTGTAGAATAAAAATTATGGAGTGAATTCAGAGTAAATTTGAAAAGATTTATTCAGGGGGAATTTGATGTTATTTGATCAGCAGGGTAATTTAAATATTCAACAATTATTTTCTTATCCCAGCAATAATTATAAAAAATTAAAAGAAGAAGCTTTAAAATGTCACCGCTGTCAGCTGCGTGATGGAGCAAATGGAGTTGTGATGGGAGAAGGTAATATTGATAATAAAATTATGCTAATTGGTGAAGGTCCGGGAGCAAATGAGGATCGTTTGGGGCGGCCATTTGTCGGTCGAGCCGGTAAATTAATGGACAAAATTTTGGAGGCTGTTAATTTAAAAAGAGAAGACCTCTATATCACTAATGTAATTAAATGTCGACCACCTGGGAATAGAGTCCCCCATCAAAACGAGTTTGAAGCCTGTGTTTCAATTCTCAAAGCTGAGATAGAACTAATACAGCCTAAAGTTATTGTGACTCTGGGTTCAACAGCAACAAAATATTTAATTGACCCGGAAGAGTCGATTACACGTGTAAGGGGAAAGTGGTTTAAAAGAGGAGATATCTACTTTTTACCAACCTTTCATCCAGCCTATTTACTGAGGAATGAAAATATGAAAAAACACAGCTGGCATGATTTCATACTAATAAAAAAAGCCGCTGATAGGATAAAAGAATTATCCAGCAGCGGAGAATTATAAACTAAAATATATTTTCTTTAAAATATAAATTTTTATTCTCAACTAAGCATTAATTTGCTTAGTTTTTTTGTTTAAATCAATCAAATTTTCTAAATAGCCCTGTTACTTTCCCTAAAATCTTTACATCTTTAGAAATAATTGGCTCATAAGCCGGGTTTTCAGGCTGCAGCCTGATATGATCTTTCTCTTTAAAAAATCGTTTTACTGTTGCTTCATCTTCAAGTAAGGCAATTACAATTTCATTATTTTCTGCATAGGCCTGTTTTTCAGCAATTACATAATCTCCATCGTGGATTCCTGCGTCAATCATACTATCTCCACTGACTTTAAGCATAAAGAGATCATTATTACCTACTTTTAGATAGCTTAAGGGAAGAGGAAAGTAATCCTCAACATTTTCTTCTGCGAGAATAGGTGCTCCTGCAGTAACTTTTCCAACCACCGGTATGTTAATCATTTCTTTATCAGATTTAGACTGCTGATCATTATTATATATTACCTCAATTGCTCTCGGTTTAGAAGGATCTCTGCGCAGATAATTTAATTTTTCTAAGGTTTTTAAATGACTGTGAACAGAAGCAGGAGATTTAAGCCCAACAGCCTTACCAATTTCTCTGACAGAAGGTGGATAACCTTTGGATTTAATTTCATCTATAATAAATTGCAAGATACTTTGCTGTCTTTTAGATAGATCTTCCATAATTTATTCCTCCATTCATATTTTCTTTGTTTTATTATAACATAAATTAATTAATTAGACAAACAATCGTTCAAATAATCCTTGACAATGAACATGTGTACTGCTATAATATAAATAACAAAGCAAACAGTTGTTTAGTACAGGTGTTTTTAATTATAATAGGAGGGATTATTTATGAATGGTCTAAATACTTACAGAATAAATTATCAGGGAGTAAAAACAGAAAATGAAACCGAAAATAAAAAAACAAAATCTATTATTAAAAGAATTTTAACTGTAGTGACAGCTGTAATATTACTTAGTATTCTGTTTGTTTCTTTATTTTCTCTAATCGGTTCAGGCGAAAACAGCAGTAATTTTATTAGACATGAAATTAAAAATAGGGAATCTCTCTGGACTATAGCTGCTCATTATTATGATTCTAATAATGTTGATTTAAGAAAAGTGATCTATGATATTAAGAAGATAAATGATCTTGATTCCTCTGTTATTAACCCTGGCAGAGAATTAATAATACCTTTAAATTAATTTGACTATAAAGCCCATGCCTCAATTAACGAATGTTAGTTTTATAAAAACCTAAAAAAATGATAAAGCACATGTCCTTATTTAAAAATAAGAAGATTTAAATAGATTAAAGTTGATTGTAATTCAGAAAATCTGTTTTGCAATCATTTTTTGTTGTATAGATAAATTTTAGACAGCAGAAAATTATAAGAAAGGTAGATTTGAGATGAAAAAAACTATTATTTATACCAGAGTTAGTACCCAAAAAGAAAGTCAGAACACCAGTTTAAAAAGGCAGAAAGAAGAACTTTTAAGCTATGCAGTGGAAAATGAATTAAAAGTTATTAGGACTGTTGCAGAAAAAGAAAGCGGCTTTAATGAAAGTCGAGCCGGTATGCTCGAGGCTTTAGATTTAATTAAAAGAAAAAAAGCTGAGATTTTACTGGTCCAGGACAGCAGCCGCCTGGGGCGGGGAAATGCCAAAATGGCCTTAATCCATCAGGTGGAAAAAATGGGAGCTGAAATACATACCCTGGCTGATAATGGGGCAATTGCTTTAAATGATTTAGAAAAAATGATTTTAGAGATTTTAGCAGTTGTAGAAAATTATCAGCAGGAACTTAGAAATCAAAATATCAGCCGGGCTATGAAGAACAAGATTGCTGAGGGAGAATTTAATCCGGCTCAAAACTTAAAAAATATTGATCAGGGAGGACGTGACCGTAAGGAAGTACCAATTAAAGAGATTGTTAGGTTGAGAAAACTGGAACTTACCTTTAAAGATATAGCTGCAACTCTGCGTGGACTGGGTTATGATGTTTCTAAATCAACGGTTCACCGCCGCTATCAGGAATATAAAAAGAAAAACGAAATATTGTTATAAGCTGGTACCAGGTACAAAACAGTCGTTTTGTACCTGGTTAAAAATATTTATTTCACAGCTGTAAAATATTTAACCTTTTATTATTGATTAAAATGGTATACTTAAAAAGATGATGATACGGTTTATATATTATAGATTAATAAATTTTAGAAGAGGTGATATAAATGAATAAGGATTTAAACCCAAATAAGATCGCCGTCATCGGAGCTGGTGGAGTTGGAGCAACAACTGCTTATGCTCTAATGGTTCAGGGTGTAGGATCAGAAATAGTTTTAATCGATGTCAATAAAGATAAAGCTGAAGGAGAAGCCATGGATTTAAGGCACGGTGCTTCTTTTGTTAATCCGGTTGATATTTATGCAGGTGATTATGAGGATTTAGCTGATGCCAAGTTAATTGTAATTACTGCTGGAGCAGCTCAGAAGCCGGGTGAAACAAGGCTTGATCTAATTAAAAAGAATACAGGAATCTTTAAGAATATAGTTTCTTCGATAACTGAATACAATCAGGATGGAAT
>JBKHFK010000015.1:0-15866 GCA_046540295.1 Halanaerobium sp. | reverse complement strand
CTCCGCAAAATCCAATCCATAACCAACAACAAACTTATCTGGAATTTCAAACCCATTGAAATCTGCATCCATCTCTTTTTGCACTCTTCGATCAGGCTTATCTAAAAGAGTGACTACTTTGATACTTTTCGGATTACGTGTTTTAAGCATATCTACAACATGCTTTAACGTCCTACCTGTATCAATAATATCTTCAACAATTAAAAGATGTCTTCCCTCGATATTTTCTTCCATATCCTTGATTATTCTAACTACACCTGATGACTCTGTAGAGGCACCATAACTGGACACATCCATAAAATCGAAGACAACCGGCAGGTCAATCTCCCTTGCCAGATCAGACATAAATAAGATTGCACCCCTTAAAATGCAGAGCATCACTATATCATCATCATCCTGATAACTATCGGTGATTTCCTTTCCTAACTCTGAAATTCTCTGCTTTAATTCTTCCTCATCAATAATCACTTCTTTAATATCATCAGCAAAAACAGCATTTTTCCCCATTGTAATCCTCCTAATTATATTCTAATTTTAAAATTAAAACCTTATCCGTTTCTTCAGTAATCTTATGATTATCAGAAATTTTATAAGGAGCCAGCCAGATAATCCTGTCATCTGCATCTACAACAAGCAGCAGCTGATCTCTCTCCAGTTTAGGAACTTTCTGGTCAATCAAAATATCTTTAACTTTTTTATGACCCGACATTCCCAGCGGCTTAAATCTATCTCCTTTTTTTCTATTTCTTAAATACAGAGGTAAATTAAGTTTATCATAATCAAATGCAGCCACCTGAGGATCTTTAGAAAAAGAAAAATCTTTGATATCAATTATCTTACTTTCTAAACTATATTTTCCACCTGCCTTTATATTATTTCCGGGTTTGAGCTTGATTTTTTCCGCTAAACCATTCATTAAGTTATTATCTTTTAAAAAAAGCAGATTGGAATAACTAATTTCTACTCTAATTCCTGAAGCAATATCAATTCCACGCCCTGTTTGACTTTTTTGAATCAACTTTTCGATTTCAAGAATATGATCAAAGTATAAATCATCAAGATTACCATTTAGCTGTTTATAAATATATCGATAAATTCTTCTTTGTAAAACCTGATCAAGTTTTTTGAATTTATTAAAATCAATTACTACCTTTTTATCCTTTTCTTCTTTTTTTACTAACTTTTTGTATTTACTTAAAGCCAGCTTCTGCAGAAATTCATTCTCTGCTTTCAGCAATTTACTGCTTCTAGCAATAACTGCTCTGGCCTGATCGTTAATCTTCTTTTCTACCAGAGGTAAAATTTCATTTCTAATTATGTTTCTACTATAAATACTCTCCTGATTACTACTGTCAAAACGGGGGTTAAGATTATTCTGGTGGCAGTAATTAAGTATTTCCTTTTTACTAAATTCAAGCATTGGATGAATAATTTTTAATCCAGCCAGTTCTTCTTTAGGCTGAATACCACTTAATCCCTGCAGACCACTTCCTCTAAATAAATTTAAGAGAACCGTCTCAGCCTGATCATCTCGGTGATGTGCCAGGGCCAGCAAATCATAATTATGTTTTTCAATTATTTCTTTAAAAAAATCAAATCTTAACTCTCTGGCAGCAGCCTCAACTGAATCATTATTTTTATCTATTATTTTGGGTAAATTAACTTTTTTATTAAAAAAATTAATGCCTTTTTTTTGGCAGTAGTTTTTAACAAATTCAGCCTCTAAACCTGAATCTTCTCTCAACATATGATCTAAATGAGCCACAGCTATTTCTAAATTAAATTGCGTTTTAAATTTAGAAAAAAGCTCCAGCATAACCAGAGAATCAGGTCCACCTGAAACTGCAAGCATTAACTTTCGACAGTTATCAAGTAAATTGTTTTTAATAATATAATCTCTAAATCTTGCTTCCATTGCAAAAGCCTCCACAAAATAATAGCTTTACTCTATATTTCTAGATACAAAAAATTAAACCTGCAAATTTATCTATTTAACTCTTCTTTTACTAAACCATACAGCAGATCCTGATCGCTCACAGATAATTCGTTACTATCAACATAATTTAAAATTTCTTTTAAAATAATCAAACCTGCTATTATAATATCTGCTCTTTGAGGCTGCAGGCCTATAACCTTCTTTCTGTTTTTCAGATTTAATTTGCTTAATCTCGAGATGATATTTTCCAGTTCCTCAATAGTGATTTTTAGATCTTCAATTTTACTGCTTTCAAAAGCTTTCAGGCCAAGCCTAATTGATGCCAGAGTAGTAATTGTTCCACCTACCCCTCTTATTTTGAAATCTCCAGTAAATTCTAAATTAGCTGCTAACAAATCTGCTGTATAATTAGTAATATTTTTAGCAGCCTCAGCTTTAAATTGATTTTCTGGGGCAGACACAAATTTTTCGGTCATCCTGACACAGCCAATATCCAGACTTTTAAATTTAATCTCACCATCTTCAGACCAGATAAACTCTGTACTTCCTCCCCCGATATCAATCAATAAAAAATTATTCTCTAAATTAGAAACTGCACCTTTATAATTTAACTCAGCTTCTTTTTTTCCACTAATAACTTCAAGTTCAAAATCAAGTTCACTGAGCCTGTCAGTCAATAATTCTGCATTATCAACATCCCTGAGCGCACTTGTTCCTATAACTCTAACTTTTTCAACCTGATAATGATCTATAATAGCTCTAAATTTTTTTAAAGCTTTATAAACTCTCTCAACAGCACCTGCTTTTAGCTTTTTATTTTGATCTACGCCCTCTCCTAATCGGGTTATCTCTAATCTCCTGGCTAAAATATTAAGAGAAGAATTCTGATTGCGTTCTCCAATCAATAAACGACAGGAGTTTGTACCAATATCAACTGCTGCTGCTCTCAAACTCATCAATCCTTTCTTTACAGATTTTACAGTTTTCAGGCCAGTTAATTTCGCTAAAAACAATTTCACCGGCAGGATTAGATTTCTCTACTAAAAAATCTGCAAGGTGAGTGTGCAAACACTTAATCCCAGCCTTTTCTCTAATTCCACCAACTCCTGATTTAAGTAACATTTTATACAAATCTTCGGATATAATCTTTGCCTGCTGCAGCTCTTCAGCTGAAAGCAGCTGAGATCTGCTTTTCGCATACCTTTTATGTGCCGCCTCCATTAAATCCCTAAATTCTGAATCAGACTTTAGTCTCTCACCCAGCCTGGAAATCAAATCACTTTCCGATTCCAGACGATCAACCTCATAATTTAAATAGGGGCAGCTGAGCCAGTAAATAGTCGGGGCTGTAAGACCATTAACAAATGGAGCAGTAGTAATTACCGCTGGATATCCAAATGGACAGTATCTGGCAGTCTTTAGAAAATTATTAATTTCTCGATCTAACTGCAGTTCTACAATTTTATCTTCATTCATAATTACTGCTCCTTCTAATTAATTATTATAAATTTATAGAATAAAAAGAGAAAACACCCCTTAAACGAATTAAAGGATGTTTAAAAAGTCAATAAAAAATTGGCAAATATTTATTTAGAACTCCCACCATTTTTTGCCTCTCTGCTTTTTAGATCTTGCTGACGTTCACTGCTCTGCTTTAAGAAACGTTCCATTTTTTCATCAAAGGACATCTCCGGAGCATGATCAATTCTGTCATCTGGATCCTCTAATTGTTTGATGGAAAGGCCTATTTTCCCGTCATCATCGACATTAATAACTTTTACCTTAACTTCGTCCCCTTCTTTAAGGAAATTACTAATATCTTTTACATAAGTGTTAGCCACCTCGGAAATATGAACAAGACCTGTTTCTCCACTTTCCAATTCAACAAAAGCACCAAAATTTGTTATCCCTGTAACTTCTCCTACAACTATACTTCCGACTTCAATGGACATCTTTAAAAAATTCCTCCCTAGATATTAATATTGTAATCATTATAACTTAATTAAGATAGGACTGTCAAATTTATCAGCTAAAATTTTCTAAAATTTTAAAGTTAATGAAATTCTACCCCGTTTTTGGTCAACATCAAGAACCTTAACCTCTATATTCTGACCTATTTCGACAATTTCAAATGGATCACTGACATAGATCTGACTCATTTCTGAAATATGAAGCAGTCCATCCTGTTTTAAACCAATATCAATAAAAGCTCCAAAATCAACAACATTACGAACCTTACCTTTAAAAATCATTCCCGGCTCAATATCTTCTATTTTTAAAATGTCCTTTCTAAAAATTGGAGCGGGCATCGAGTCACGCGGATCTCTGCCGGGCTGTTTTAAAGCTGCTAATATATCCTTAGCGGTTGGCAGACCAATTTCCAGTTCTGCAGCTGTTTTTATTAAATCAATCTGATTTAAATTTTCTCTGATCTGCTCTAATTTTTCCTTATCTCTGATATCAGATGCTTTATAATTAATATTTTTCAATATTTTTTCTGCTGCCTGATAGGATTCTGGATGAATTGGTGTTAATGCAAATGGATCATCTTTAGAATCCAGTCTTATAAATCCTGCAGCCTGCTCATAGGTTTTAGGCCCAAATCCATAAACATCAAGCAGATCTTTTCTTTTTTCAAATTCTCCGTTTTGATTACGGTGCTCAATAATCTTTTCGGCATTATTAGAACTGATTCCTGCTACATAGGTTAAAAGAGCGGCTGAAGCCGTATTGATTTCTACTCCCACATGATTAACTGCATCAATAACCACCTCATTTAGCGCTTTTTCTAAATTTTTCTGAGAAATATCATGCTGGTACATTCCTACTCCAAGTGATTTGGGATCAATTTTAACCAGTTCAGCCAGAGGATCCTGAATTCTGCGACCAATAGAAATAGCCCCTCTGATTGAAACATCTAAATCAGGAAATTCTTTTCGGGCCTGCTTAGAAGCAGAATAAACTGAAGCACCCGCTTCGCTGACAATAGTATATTCTACATTCATTCCTCCTGTTATCAATTCAGCAACAAAACTTTCTGTTTCTCTGCTTGCAGTACCATTACCAATTACAATCAAATCAATATCATGTTTTTTGACTGATTCAGCAATCTCAGCTGCTGCTTCCTGCTTTTTATTAATTGGAGGATGAGGATAAATAGCTCCTGTATCCAACAATTCCCCATTTTCTGCTAAAGCAGCAAGTTTACAGCCAGTCCTAAAAGCGGGGTCAACAGCAAGCACTCTTTTGCCTTCTAAAGGGGGCTGCATTAATAAAGACCTTAAATTAGTTGAAAAATTGTTTATGGCCTTTAACTCAGCTTTCTCAGTTAAATGATTGCGGACTTCTCTTTCCAGTGAAGGAAAGATTAGTCTTTTATAAGCATAATCAACAGCATTAATTAGATGTTTAAAACTTCCACTTTTACTTTTTTCGAATTCATAAAATTTATAGATCATCTCTACTGCCTGCTCATCGTCAACATCTACCTTAACTCTAAGAACCTCTTCATTTTCACCTCTATTTAATGCCAGAATTCTATGTGGTGGAATCTTATTAATTGATTCTTTAAACTCATAATAATCCTCATATTTGCCTTCTTCATCCTCATTTTTCTGTTCAGAACCAATCTTAGCTGTCTTAAATATATAATCTCTGAGCTTTTTGCGCAGATCAGCATCATCAGAAATTTCTCCCGCAATTATATCCTCTGCTCCACTCAAAACATCTTCTGCAGTCTGCAGTTCTTTTTCAGGATCAAGATATTCTCCAGCTAAATCTTTTATTTTCTCTCCAGAGCTTTGCTGGGTCAAAATTATATCTGCTACTGGTCTTAGCCCCTTTTCCACTGCTTTTGCAGCTTTTGTCTGCTTTTTGACTTTAAAGGGACGATATAGATCTTCAACTTCCTGTAGAGTATCAGCTTTTTTAAGTTTATCTAAAATTTCTTTATCCAGCTTATCCTGTTTAGCTGCTGCTGCTGCAACCTCGTTTTTCCGCTCATTTAATCTGCGTAAATAATCAATTTTTTCTTCAATATTTCTTATTTCCTCTTCATCAAGACTCCCTGTCATTTCTTTTCGATATCGAGCAATAAAAGGAACTGTGTTACCTGAATCTAAAAGGTCAACAGTAGCTTTAATGTTTTCTTTTTTTAAATTCAATTCGGCTGCTGCCTGCTTAAATAAATCTGATTTAATATATTCTGACATCAAAAAACTCCTTTGCCTAATAAATTTTATTTATATCCAAATTTAAATATGGAATTCTTCTACTCTGCCTGCTGTTTATCCGAATCTTTATTTTCTTCATCTTCTTCAACTGGAATAAACATTTTTTCTCCTGGTTTTACAAGTCCCAGTTTTTCCCGGGCAACTTCTTCTATATATTCATGGCTGCTGCTGTCTTCTAATTGCTCTTCTAATCTCTGGTTTTCAGCTTCAGCCTCCGCAATTTCAGCTTTAATCTCCTCGATTTTACTTTCCAGCTGATTCATTTTTGTCATATTTTGATAAAAATTAAAAGCGGCAATTAGTGCTATAACTACAACAATTATAATAACTACCGGGTTTAACAAAAAATCCTTTCTCTGCCGGGGCATTTTTAATTCCTCCCATAAGTAAAATTTAATTATGATTACAATTGTAATTATACTTTATAATTGGCAATTAATCAAAAAAGCAGCCGAATTTGAAATTCGACTGCTTAATTAGATCTAATATATTTATTTAATACTGAATTTTAATCTTAATTAAAAGATACATTCTTCAGTTTCTGCATCAAAAATATGGGTTTTTCTTAAATCTAAACCAAGTTTAATAGTATCTCCAACTTCTGCAGTACTTTCTGCTTCTACCCGAGCAATTAAAGAGTGTCCCTCTTCTGCTAAGTAAAGATAGATCTCAGATCCCATTGGCTCAACAACCTCTACATCGGCTTCAAAAGAGTTATCATCTTTGACTTCAAAATCATGAGTAATTTGAGCATCTACAATATCTTCAGGTCTGATACCAAAAACTACATCTTTATCAACATAATCTTTAATTAGATCTTCTTTACCTTCACGAACGCGAATTTTAAAGGTTCCAGCTCCGTCAATATAGTAAGTGTTACCTTCTTTTTTAATTTTAGCATCCATAAAGTTCATTGCCGGAGAACCAATAAACCCAGCCACGAACATATTATTCGGTTCATTATAGAGACTCAGTGGATCATCAACCTGCTGAACTACACCATCTTTGAGCACAACAATTCTATCTCCCATAGTCATCGCTTCAGTCTGATCATGAGTTACATAAATCATTGTTGTCTGTAATTCATCATGCAGTTTAGATAATTCAGTCCTCATCTGAACTCTTAATTTCGCATCCAGGTTAGAAAGTGGCTCATCCATTAAGAACACCTTGGGTTCACGTACAATAGCACGTCCCAGAGCAACACGCTGTCTCTGACCACCAGATAACTGCTTGGGCTTTCTGTCCAGTAGTTCTTCAATACCCAGAATGTCAGCAGCATCCTGTACTCGTCTTTCAATTTGATCTTTAGGAAACTTACGCAATTTAAGTCCAAAAGCCATATTATCATAAACATTCATATGTGGATAAAGAGCATAGTTCTGGAAAACCATCGCAATATCTCTATCCTTTGGAGCTACATCGTTAACTACCTCATCACCAATTTTTATATTACCTTCACTAATTTCCTCCAGACCGGCAATCATTCTTAAAGTTGTTGATTTTCCACACCCGGAAGGTCCTACTAAAACAATAAATTCCTTATCCCGAATTTCCAAATTCTGATCCTTAACCGCTGTAAGATCACCAAAACGCTTATAAACATGTTCCAAAGTTACACTTGCCATTAAAAAATCCTCCTCATAATTTTAATTATATTTTGATATTGATGACTCCCTGATAACTAATTTGGGAGTTAAAACCTTAATTTGTTGACTCTCTAAGTCCTCATTAATCAATTTTAATAAAAATTTTAATGAATATTTGCCCAGTTTCCCAACAGGTTCACTTAAAACTGTAAGTGGTGGATCAATAACTGAAGTTAAAACATTGTCACCATAACCAACTACTGCAAAATCATCGGGAATAAAATAACCTCCCATTTTGATTGCTTCCACAAGCCCAATTGTAGTCAACTCTCTGGTAGAAATAAAAGAATCAGGAATCACATCACCTTCAATAATATCTAAAAAAACATTATAACCAGCCTGTCTGTCATTAGTAGTTGAAAAAATCAACTCTTCATTAACATCCAAACCTGAATCCATGAGAGCATTTTTATAACCATTAATTTTTTCCTCTTCTATCAAATCATCTCTGTCCCCACAGACAAGGGCAATCCTTTGAAAATTTTCTTCTACCAGATGCTCTACAGCCTTATAAATACCCTGGCTGTAATCAGTTAAAACTGAAGTAAAAAAATTTTCTTCTGCCAGACGATTAACCAGCACAATTGAATTATCCTGACTAAAACTTGCCTGCAGAAGGTGACTTCCTACCAGTTTACCACCAATAAAAATTGCTCCATCTACCTGATTTGATTCTAAAAGAGTAAGATAAGATTTTTCTTTTTCTTCCTGATTATTGGTGTTGCAGAGTATTATCTGATAACCTCTGCTTTCTGCTGCCTTTTCGATGCTTTTTACTATCTCAATATTACCGGGACTATCCATTTCAGTCATTATCACTGCAATCATATTAGTCTTTTTAGCAGCTAAACCCCTTGCCAGTTGATTTGGACGATAATTATTTTCCTTTGCAATTTTCAAAATCTTTAATTTTGTCTCTTTACCAACTCCCGGCTTGTCATTTAAAGCACGGGAAACTGTAGATTCTGCTACACCGGCCATTCGGGCAATATCTTTGAGAGTAATCTGCATCTTTCTGCCTCCAGTTTTAAATAGCTGCACAATTTACGCAAGCGCTTGCGAAAACCTGAAGAAAAAAAGAGCCTGTAATAATAATTGACTCTATTATTACAATTCTCTACAGACTCTTAAATTCCTTCTTTTTATTTAAATTTTTTAAAATTTTTCTATAATCTCATCAAAATCTATATCACTAACATTAGCATATACCAGATGAGCTCTGCCAACTCGCTCTTCAGGGCCAACGCCAACAGCTTTCATATTTGCAGCCAAAGCTGCCTCTACACCTGACTCTGCATCCTCTAAAACAACACATTCTTCAGGTTCCAGTCCCAGATTTTTAGCTGCATATAAAAATAAGTCCGGAGCCGGTTTTGCATTTTCAACACTATGTCCATCTGCAATTGTATCAAAGATATCTGTAATCTGCAAATTTTTCAAAACCTTTTTTGCATTCCTGCTGGATGAACCCACAGCAAGCTTATAGCCCTCTGCTTTTAGCTTCATCAATTTTTCCTCCATATCATCCAGAATATCAGACTTAGTTATTTCTTCTAAATAAACCTGATAATACTCATTTTTGCGATCTGTCCATTCTTTTTTCTGTTTTTCTGGCACTTCTTTACCATCCAATATGATATCTAAAGATTCCATTCTGGAAACTCCCCTTAGCTGCTCATTTACCTCACGATTAAAAAATAGGTCTTCTTCATCAGCAAGTTTCTGCCAGCTTTTATAATGATATTCTGCAGTATCTGTGATTACTCCGTCAAGATCAAAAATAAAACCTTTAATTTCTTTTGCCATAAAAAATCACTCCTGTTATAAATTTATTGATAACTAAATTAATAAACTAAAAATCAGTTCAGATCAAAACTCGCAATTATCTTTTCAACTGGATCCAGAGTTGGTTTCCAGATTTCCAGATTTTTTGCTGATGCAGAGAGAGGACGGGACATACCCTCCATAAATAAACAGATCTCTGTTAATTCATCAACCGGAATTGGATTTTCAGCAAATATATTACTAATTATTGTAATATGAAACATCCACTCCTCATAATTTTCTATGGTTGAAATTCCCTCTTCTCTAAGACTTTGATGAACAGCCTCTGAAAACTGATTTAAAGAATCTGTTTCATTAACTTCCAGCACCAGTTGATGCTGGTCAGAAAATCTTATACAGCTAAAACGATCAACTTCAATTTCGATTCTACCAAATTCTTTTATTTTTTCAGTAAGAATTTTTTTAGCACTTTCAACCTTATTTTTTTCTATTCGATCAATTGTAATATGAAGCTGCGGATATATTTGATCTGGATAAAGATTATAGTGCTCAGAAACAATTTTCTGTACCTGAGCTGCTGTTTCAACAAGTTCTTCCCCGGGGATCAAAACTAAAAAATACTCATTTTCTAAGTCTGCAGCTTTTATCATAATTACCTCTCCATCTCTAATTTTCCATTTTTTTTATTTCTGAAATCAATCTATCTTTATTCTCCAATAAAATTAAATGTTCATCTACCTCTAATAATTTATTCCAGATCTTTTCTGCTTTCCCTTTAATATAATCTCTTTTTTTTATACTGAGATTAGAAAATAAAATTTTTGGTTTTTCAGGATAGTCAAGCAAAATCTCCAGATTGGCCAGATTACCATGACCAAAAGGAAGATCGCTCAAAATAATTAAATCCGCTTTTTCAACAAACTCTTTGTTACGCTTAATTTCTTTTTCAGAAATGTCAATAAAAGGTGGGGCTTCTACAATTTCAATCCCCAGTTCTTTTGCTGCCTGCCAGTCGGCATCACCGATATTTAATACCCCAATACTGAGCTGATATCCCAGATTGTTTAACTGGTAAATAAATTTTTTGGCAGTTCCTCCACCGGCAATAATATGAACTTTAAAATTCTTTTTTTCAGTCTTTGCTTTAAATTTATTAACTTCTGGAATCAGAGTTATAAATGGTTTTTCAGAAAGAGGATTTTTTTGGATCAGGACATCTGCCTGATAAACCGCTTTGATATTTTCCTCAGTCAAAACTTCTTCTGCCGAACCAGCAGCATAAACCTGACCTTCTTTAAGTAATATTAACTTCTCACAGTACTGAGCAGTTAGATTCAGGTCATGGGAAACTGTAACAATTGTTAATTTTAATTCCTGATTTAAATAATTCAAAAGATCATAAATTTCACCCTGATAATTAATGTCAAGACTTGATGTTGGTTCATCAAGCAGCAGTAAATCAGGTTTCTGAGCCAGTGCTCTGGCAATTATAACTCTCTGTCTCTCTCCACCTGATAGTTCATTAATCAATTTTTCTTTTAATTTTAAGGTATCAGTAAGCTTCATAACTTTATTTACAATCAGCTTATCTTCCCGGCTAACTCCAGACCACCTCTTTTGATAGGGGTGCCTCCCCATCATTATAATATCATAGACATTAAAATTAAAGTTAACTTCTGTATCCTGGGGAACAACAGCCATTTTTCGGGATAACTCTACTGAGCTATAATCATTTAAAAGCTGATGGTCAAGATAAACAGTCCCACTATCTGAATTTAAAGCCCTGCTCATGTTTTTTAAAAGTGTTGATTTACCCGATGCATTAGGACCAATAATACCAATAAATGATCCAACCTTAATTTCAAGGTCAATTCCCTTTAAAATTTCTTTCTGAGCATAACTAAATTTAATTTTATCCGTTTTAAGCATAATTTTCACCAAATATTTTTAGATTTATTGCGCAGTAGGTAGATAAAATAAGGGCCACCGGCAAGAGCTGTAATTATACCAACAGGCAGCTCCATCGGAGCCATAATTGTTCTGGCTGCAGTATCAGCAAGCAGCAGAAATGAAGCGCCAAGTAAAGCTGCGAGAGGTATCAACCTTCTGTGATCAGGGCCGATAATCATTCTCGCAATATGAGGTATAACCAGACCAATAAAACCAATACTACCACTAACTGAAACCACTGAAGCAGTCATTAAAGAGGCTGCACCAAGCAGTATTATTTTTGTTCTTTCCACATTTAAGCCTAAATGAGCTGCACTTTCTTCTCCCAAAAGTAGGATGTTTAAGTCTTTTAAATAAAATAATATCACAGCAAAAGCAGTTAAAAAGTAAGGTAAAATCATCCTAAGATCATCCCAGGCTGAGCCAGCAAGACTGCCCATTAACCAGTAAACAAGCTGCTGTAAACTCTCCGTTCTTAAAACCATTAAAAACGACATCAGAGAATTCAAAATAAAACTCACTGCAACACCGGCTAACAAAAAAGTTAAAACCGGTAATTTATTACCAACTCTGGCCAGCTGATAAACTGAAAATACTGTCAGTACTGCTCCTAAAAAAGCAAAAGCAGGTAGTGAGCTCAAATTAAAAATTGCTATTTCAATTCCCAAAAACAGAGCCAGCATCACCCCGGTACCTGCACCAGCCGAAATACCTATTATATAAGGATCTACCATCGGATTTCTGATTATGGCCTGAAATACAGATCCCGCAACTGCAAGCCCTGCTCCAACAATAAAAGCGAGCAGAATTCTTGGCAGCCTGATTTCGCCAATAATTATTGCTTTTGAAGCTGAAATAGAAGCACTGCCAGAAATATAAGCCAAAATATCAGCCGGATTAATCTGACTTGAACCAATAAATAAAGCCAGAAAAATTAACAGGAGCGAAAAAACTACTGCAGTTAGATAAATTGTAATATTTTTTTTGTCCTCTCCCATCATTATCATTCCCCAGTGCTGACATTTTTAGAGTAACTTAATCTTATTTTTTAATTGAAAGTTTATTAATAACCAGTCCGGTTAATAATTTTGGATAGAAATCTGTGGATTTCTGCGGCATTTTTTCTCCCTGATCGGCAATATCCTTTACTTCTTTAACCGAAGTTGGATTTAAAATAAATGCTGCCTGGTATTTTTCTTTTCCTAATTTCTCCAGCGCTTTATCTCTATACCTTATATAATCAAGATTCGACTTGGCAGCCAGCGCCTCTTTGTCTATCCCTAAATATCTATCCAAAATAATATTATGCAGAATGCTTACATCAAGTTCTTTGTAGGCCTGTGAAAAATCACCTTCTACCTCATTTAAAACAGCTTCATTTTCAAATTCAAAAACATAATATTCCACAGCCTCTGCAGCTTTAAAACCAAATACTTTCTTTTCCTGATTTTGATCAAGATAATTATACATTTGTTCTTTAATTTCAAATTTTTTAATACTAAAATCCTCAGCTGCTTTTTCTAAAAATGAATTTAGTTCAAAATCTTTGATATTATACAATAATCTGTGAGTAGGTAGTACCTTTAAGCCCGGATCATCCATATTAACAAAGGTCATCAGTCGGTGATTAAAGCTTTCAACACCATCTGCTTCCCAGCCTTTTTCCACACATTCTTGCTGATAATTCAAAGCAGTCTGATAACGGTGATGTCCATCAGCAATATATAAATTTTTTGAATCCATCTTTTCTCTAATTTCTGAAATCAGTTCCAAATCTGTCAGCTGCCAGACTTTATGTAAATTCTGATCTTCATCACGAACTTCAAAAAGAGGCTCTTCCTGCATAATTTCTATAAATAAATTATTAATCTCATTTTTCTGATCAGAATAAAGCATAAAAATATGACCAAAATTTGCTTCTGTAGCTCTAATTAATTTTAAACGATCTGCTTTTGGTCCTTCCATAGTATTTTCATGTGCTTTTACACCTTCTCCAGCTTCCAGTTCTCCCAGTCCAACAAAACCCTTACGGACAAACTTTTTTCCTTCAACCTGATACTCCTGAGTATAAAGATAAAATCCCGCCTCTTGATCACGGACTAAAATCTGATTTTTAATCCAGTCTTCCAGATTATCTGCCGCACTCTGATAACGGTCTTCCTCTTTTCCTAAAATCAAACGCACAATATTATACGGACTCTGAGCATAATATTCTTCCTGTAACTGCTGATCAATCTTATCATATGGTTGAGTTACTACCTTCTCTAAATCTCCAACCTGCTGCTGGTTATATCTATAACCATGAAATGGAAACACCTTCGCCATACTTATCACTCCTTTTCATCATTATATATTTTTATAGCGACTACAGCAAGCTCAGTCTAGATATTATAATTTTTTGAATATAGCAAAAATATAATTTATTTTTAATTTATCTTAACAATAATAATTAAAAGCTTGCTTTATCAACCACAATTAGATATAATTAAAAAAAATTAGTAGCAAGAAGAGAGAAGGAGTGGTAATAAGTGTATAAGGTTTTAGTCAGTGACAATATTGCTCAAAAAGGGATTGATATTTTAAAAGAAGCTGGAATGGAAGTTGATTTTAAGCCAGAACAGAGCCGAGAGGAATTTTTAGAAACTATTGCCGATTATGATGGAATAATAGTTCGCAGTATGACACTTTTAAATGCCGAAGCATTAGATAAAGCCAAAAAATTAAAGGTAATAGGTAGAGCAGGTACAGGCTACGATAATATTGATTTAGATGAAGCTACTAAACACGGAATTTTTGTTTTCAATACTCCAACCGGAAATACAATTTCTGCAGTTGAACATACGCTGGGGATGATGCTTTCACTATCCCGTAATATCCCCCAGGCCAATCAGGCTTTACACAATGATATCTGGGATCGAAAAAAATACATGGGAGTTGAAGTTAAGGGAAAAACTTTAGGAATTATTGGTTTGGGAAGAATTGGTAGTAGAGTTGCAAAACGAGCTCAAAGTTTTGGAATGAAAGTAATTGCCAATGACCCTTATTTATCCCCCCAGAAAGCTGAAAAAATCAATGTACCCCTGCTTCCATTTAAAGAGGTTTTAGAAAAAGCAGATTATGTAACACTACATACACCGCTAACTGATGAAACCTATCATATTTTAAGTCATAAAGAATTTGCAATTATGAAAAATGAAGCTCGGGTTATTAACTGTGCCAGAGGTCAGAATATAGATACTCAGGCACTTGCTGAAGCACTGGAAAAAAACAAAATTACGGGAGCTGCAATTGATGTCCACGAAGAAGAACCTGTTAAGGCAAGTAATAATCCACTGCTTAAGTTTGAAGATCGAGTAATTATGACCTGTCATTTAGGTGGAACAACTACTGAAGCAATGGATAATGTATCAATTACCGCCGCAGAAGAAGTAGTTTCCGTATTAGAAAGTAATTTACCGGAATCTCCACTTAATATTCCAGCTATGGACCCACAGGAATTTAATCAGGCAAAACCATATATTAATCTTGTCACTAAACTTGGTAACTTTATGGCAAAGTGGAAGGGACAGGAACGAATTGAAGCAGTTGAGGTAGAATACGGTGGAGAAGTAAATCAGTATAACCATAAACCAATGACCTTAAGTTTAGTTAAGTCTATATTAGAACCAATCTTAGATGATCGAATTAATCTTGTAAATGCAATGCATGTTGCTGAAGAAAGAGGTATTTCTTTAAAAGAAAGTCAGATACAAAATGAAGGTGAATTAAAAAATATAATTAAAATCAGCCTTAAAACTGAAGCTGGACAGTACAGTCTGGCAGGTACCTATTTACCTATTGGTTTTAGATTAATTGAAATTAATGGACTGAGAATTGACCTAGATCTTTCTGGAGAGTTTATTATAGTCAGTTATCAGGACAAACCTGGTGTTATTGGAAAAATTGGTTCAGCATTAGGAGAAGAAAATATTAATATTGCTAATATGCAGGTAGGGCGCCAGGAAATTGGTGGAGAAGCAATAATGATGATGCAGATTGATTCCAAACCTTCTAAAGAAATTATGGAAAGAATTAAAGAACATCTTAATGAACTTGATACCCAGGTAAAAGACTTAAGTTATCTTGAGATATAAGTTTATTTAAATTAATATAAAGTTTAAAGCAGCCTTTATCAGGCTGCTTTTTTGTTATTTAGCAAAATCATATTCTAACTCCTGGTTTAAAAAGTAAAGAAAAACGATAACTAAAAATATAAAAATGCTGATACTGGCAAAGCCGATGAATACATTGAACAGATCATTGATTTTCCCAATT
>JBKHFK010000014.1:0-16055 GCA_046540295.1 Halanaerobium sp. | reverse complement strand
TATCAGCAATCTGTCTTTGAGTACCATCTTTAGCTATTAAGATTGTATTCTGAGACAGAGCTGCAGTTTCTCCAGTTTTCAATGCTTTTTGAAGGGGAATTTTCACAGCTTTTTTTGTTTTTGCATTTACTATATTAAATACCAAAGCAAGTTCTTTTCCCACTGCTTTTTCCTGCTTCCAGCCGGTTAGTTTTTCTGCTGTATTATTCATTCTGGTTATTATGCCCTGAGGTGTTGTTGTAATGACTCCATCACCAATTGACTGCAGAGTTATTTCAAGTCTATTCTCTTTCTCGATAAGTTCATGATTGCTGTAGATAAGACTCAGATAGGTTTCTATTAAACTGCTGAATTCTTTTAGCAGCTTTTCTATTCTAATACTGTAATTATTTTCTTTAGAGTCAAGAACACATAAAGTTCCAAAAATATCTCCATCCGGCCATTTTATCGGAAAACCGAGATAAGAAATCATTCCCAGCTCCAGATCAGGATTATTATTCCAATTTTTATCTTTAAGAGCATTAGAAACTAAAAGTTTTTCCTTTTTTAAGATAACTTTTTCACAATAATTACCTGTCAAATTATCTCTGTCACCAACTTTGAATGGATTATCTTCTGTACTGCTTGCACTAAAAACTTCATAATAAGGTGGATTTGTTTTTATGATTAGAGCAGACGGAATCTCAAGTAGATCAGCAATTATATCAACAATATCCTGCCATCTTTTCAAAGTTTCTTCCGGGATTTTTATTTTTGTACTTTTAAAGTTCTTCATATGATCTTATTCCTTTCTTTAGCAGTTTTATTTTTACTATCAAAATAAAAAACCGCCCATAAAGGGCGGAACCGAATTGCTCAGATATTTGCAGTCAATTTTATTTAAATTAAATTGAATTATTAATATCATTTTATTATTGAAGATGAAATTTTATCAAACTTACCCTTATATATATTATATTCTTCATTGCTTAAACAATACCTCTATTGCAGCTTTTGATAATCCAGAAAAACAGTCTCCATTATTCGTATTTTAAAAACTCAATCTTTGATTCTTTTAATAATTTTTCAGCAAAAGGGTCAGAATAAGGATTTTTAAAGTAAATTTTTTCAACTCCTGCATTAATTAAAATTTTAGTGCAGATAATACAGGGCTGGTGGGTACAGTAAACTGTTGACCCCTCAGTTTTAACACCGTGAAGTGCAGCCTGAGCTACCAGATTCTGTTCAGCGTGAACTCCCCTACAGATTTCGTGTCTCTGCCCACTTGGAACCTCCAGTTTTTTCCGCAGACAGCCAGTAAGCTCACAGTGAGTTATATCTTTAGGTGCCCCATTATAGCCAGTTGCCAATACTTTTTTATTTTTAACTAATACTGCTCCGACTTTTCTTCGCAGACAGCTTGCTCTTTTAGCAGCAAGTTCTGCCATTTCCATAAAATAATCATCCCAGTCCGGTCTATTCAAATTAATCACTCCAATTTAAAATACTGTTTTAATCATAACATTATCTGTCGGATTAATACAATAAAAAACAGCATGTGTTATAATTATTAGTTAAATAAAATTTAAACTTCTGCAAACTTATCTTTATAAATAAAGGCAAAGACAAGGGTAAAGAAACCTGTTACCAGGGCCATCCCCAGCCAGCTGAGCTGATAACTGTTATTTAAATCAGCTAAAAGACCAAAAAGTGGTGGGCTTAAAAGAACACCCAACCTGATAAAAACCAGGGAAAGTCCTGTGCCAATCCCGGCCAGTTTTTCACTTGCCAGCTCAATTACAGCTGTAAAATAAAGTCCCATCCAGCCTAAACTGACAAAACCTAAAATTAAGGAACTTAAGTAAATTAGAGAAGGCGGCAGCTGAACTGCACTTATAATTTTAAAATAATAAACCATTACTAAGGTCAGTGATAAACCAACAATTACCAGGCCTTTACTTCTGCTGCCATTTAAAAACTTATCATTGAGAAAGCCCCATAAAGGTCGTCCAGCTATACCACCAATCTGCAGCAGGCCAAAGGCAAAACCGGCTGCCGTCCTGCTTAAAGGCAGATCCTGAGTTAGATAAAGTGTATAATGAGCTGGAATCGCTCCTGAATTAAAGCCCAGCACCAGCCCAAATAAACAGACTAAAAGCAGATCCTTATTTTGAAAAAGTTTTGCAATCGAATCCTTAAAGCTGAGCTGACTTTTGGAAGAAGAATTTTCACCTGCACTCTTTTTGACTTCTTTAAAAAAGATAAAAATAAAGATTCCAACCAGCAGGGCAATCAAAGCTGAAAATGTAACTGCATTTCTCCAGCCAATTCTTTCTCCCAGAAAGGGAAGAAAAACTGCCCCGGTAAAACCACCAATTCCACCACCCATCTGCATAACTCCCATTGAAGTTGCCCTGTTTTCGGGAGTAGTTTTCTGCATAACGGCTTTATTTAGGGAAGGTGTAATGATACTGAAAAAAAGTCCACCTAATAAGGCTAAAAGCAGAATCAGGGTAAAATTTGGTGACCTGGACTGCAGAAACATCAAAAATCCCAGAACTGAAGTCCCCACAACCAGCCCTTTTTTGGAGCCAATTTTATCCACTATTCGTCCGCTAAATACAGCAACCATGGTAGCCAGCAGAAAATGAAAGGTAGAATAAAGACCGGCTCTGGAACTGCTTAAAGCAAATTCTTCCCGGATAAAGGGCATTAATGCTAAAAAGCCCTGAATGTTGATATCTACTGCCAGATAAGCTGTTGAGATAATTAGTAAAAATTTATACTGTAAACCATTTTCCTTTGCCATAGTTAACACCTTCTATGTTTGTAGTAATTAAAATCTTATCTTAAAAAACCTCTTAACACGGACAGGCTTAACATTAATTGAGACCCTAAATTATATTTCAACAATTTTTAAGTTAACCCTTTATTTTCTCTTCTCAAAAGATAATAGGCTGTAAACATAACTGCAGATATGATTATTTAATGATTTATCCATAAAAAAACTCCTCGTATAATTTTTAATCATTCGTTCAAAATAATACCAGGAGTTTAAGTTTTATTCAGTTAATTGGAAAACAATTAAAGCAGATCAACCGCAGGGAAAATCGAAAATATTTTATCAAATTTTATTAAATAATTATAATTATCTAACTTTGATCTGTTTGATTAAGAAAATTTATGATATAATAAACTAAGAGTTAATTTAAGTCTTAAATTATTATATCAGGGAGGAAATTTAATGAATAATTTAGAACACCGTCAGCAGAAAGTAAATCTTAAAATTTTAGACAGCGAGGGAAATCCCCTTCAAAATCAGAAAGTAGAGATTCAACAAACAGAGCACGAATTTCTTTTTGGCTGTAATGGTTTTGAATTTGTACCCTATGCCAATGATCAGCTTGATGAGGAAGCAGAAGCGGAGACTGAAAAATACATAGACAGCTTTTTAGAGATATTTAATTTTACAACTCTTCCCTTTTACTGGGGACAGTTTGAAGCAGAAAGAGGAAATCCAAGAACTGAAGAGCTGAAAAATGCAGCCCGCTTCTGTCAGGATAATGATCTGACTGTTAAAGGCCATCCTTTAAGCTGGCATACTCTGGCTCCTGACTGGCTTTTAGATTTGAGCAATCAGGAAATCTGGGAGGCACAGATAGAGCGCTTAAAAAGAGATATAAATGACTTTAAAGGTCTGGTTGATATGTGGGATGTGATAAATGAAGTTGTAATTATGCCCAATTTTGATAAATATGATAATGGTTTAACTCGAGTGGCTCAGGCAAAAGGCCGGATTAAGGTGATTAAGGAACTTTTTGACACCGCTCAAAAAGAAGCTCCTAAAGCCACTTTTATTCTCAATGATTTTAATACAACTGCCGCCTATGAGATTTTAATTGACGGCTGTCTGGAGGCAGGAGTTGAGATTGATAATATAGGGATTCAGTCCCACATGCATCAGGGGTACTGGGGCCTTGAAAAAACTCAGGATGTTTTAGAAAGATTCGGTCGTTTTGGGATTCCAATTCAATTTAGTGAAGTGACAATGGTTTCTGGTGAGCTGATGCCAGAGCATTATCTTGATTTAAATGATTATCAGGTTGAAAACTGGCCTTCTACTCCTGCCGGAGAAAAAAGACAGGCTGAAAATGTGCTGGAGTTTTATAAGACCCTTTATGCCGAGCCGCTGGTTAAGGGAATTACCTGGTGGGACTTAATTGATGGACAGTGGCTCAATGCTCCCTCCGGTCTCTTAAGAGAAGATTATTCGCCAAAACCGGCCTACAGTGAGCTCAAAAAATTGATTAAAGATGAGTGGTGGACTGGAACTAAAAAATTAAAAACTGATGCAGGCGGTCAGGTTGAGTTCACCGGCACTTTGGGAAATTACAGTCTGGAAATAAAAAATAAAAGGCTTGATTTTAAATTAGAAAAAGATCAGGATGAAATTTCCTTAACCTTAGCTTAATTAGCTTTTTAGCTAAAAAACCCTTCTCAGTTAACTTTGAGAAGGGTTTTAAATATACAGCTTTTAAGTTATGCTAAAAAATCTTAAAGAACATCTACAGCCAGGATTGCATCTTTAACCATCTCTGCATCAACTTTAAAAGGCATATTGTGGATTGTCTCTGCTTCAACACAGCTTGCCTCTGCAACTTTTAGAATTTTTTGATCAGTAATATCTGTGATACCAAGCTCAGCTAAAGTTGTTGGCAGACCAAGCTGCTCACAGAAATTAATAACCATTTGAATTTCGGTTGGATCTCTATCCTCCAGTACCATCTGCACCAGGGTCGAAAAGGCAACTTTTTCTCCGTGAGTATTTTCGTGTGTTTCTTCTAAAACTGTAAACCCATTGTGAATAGCATGTGCAGCAGCAAGGCCGCCACTTTCAAAACCCAGACCGCTTAAAAGAGTATTTGCTTCTACAATTTTTTCTAGGGCTTCGGTTACAACCCCGGCTTCAGCTGCTTTTTTGGCACTTGCTCCATATTTTAATAAGGTATTATAACATAATTCAGCCAGATTAAGGGCTGTCATGGTTGGAGCTCCACCTGACATTGCAGGCTTTTTTGTTAGTGCAGAAGCTGCTGCCTCAAAATAAGTTGCCAGGGCATCTCCCATACCTGAGACTAAAAATCTAACAGGTGCTTTGGCTACTATCTCCGTATCAATCATTACTACATCCGGATTTTTAGGTAAAAATAGATATTCTTCAAAAACTCCCTCTTCAGTGTAGATTACAGATAAGGCGCTGCAGGGTGCATCTGTGGCTGCTATTGTAGGTACAATTACTACTGGTAGAGAGCTATAATAGGCAACTGCCTTAGCGGTATCCAGAGTTTTACCTCCACCCAGACCAATAATAATTTCTGCTTCCAGTTCAGCTGCTTTTTTATTTAGCCTGTCAATTTCAGGTTTGGAACATTCTCCATTAAAAAATTCTATAGTAAAATCAAAATCATCAAGTCCAGTTTCTAAATCATCTAAAAATAATTCTTCCACAATTGGATCAGCAATTAATAAGACGTTTTCTCCCAATTCTTCAATATGCTCGCCCATTTCTTTAATAATATCTCTGCCCTGAACATATTTCCCTGGTGAGCTTAAAACTTTTGTCATTACAATCACTCCTTATTGATAATTTTTTCACACTTTATTATAATAATTATACTTTTACTGCCAAATACCTGCTTTAAAAATATTAATTTTTGATTAAATTATATTCAGTAAAAACTTGATCAAAGTAAATACCCCCATCTTTTAATCAAATGGGGGTTTTCTTTCTTACTACATCTATTTATTATTTAATGATTTATTTTTGAATTATTTTAATAACTGGTGATAATCCTGAATTGCCTTGAGCTCATAATCATTATTTAGCTCAGCTTTTATTCCATCCACACTGGCCTTTGCCGCATTGGTGGTTGTTATATAGGGCAGCTTATATTTAATTGCCGCTGCTCTGATATAGCTGTCATCCTCCAGACCTTCTTTACCAATGGGAGTATTGATCAGCAGCTTAATTTCTTCATTCTTGATAGCATCAACGATATTGGGGCGTCCGTGACCCAGTTTATTGATCAGCTCTGCCTGAACTCCATTCTGCTCTAAGAACTTTTTTGTTCCTGTAGTTGCCAGAATTTCAAAGCCCAGTTCTTTCAGCTTTTTAGCAGTAGGCAGTATTTTTTCCTTATCCCGATCATTGACTGTGATTAAGACCTTACCTGATGTTGGCAGTTCCAGCCCGGCAGCTGTCTGAGCCTTGTAGAAAGCCTGAGCATAGGTGCTGGCAATTCCCATTACTTCTCCAGTTGCCTTCATCTCAGGTCCCAGCACAGTATCCACATTTTCAAATTTATCAAAGGGGAAAACTGCTTCTTTGACACCGGTATAGGGAATCTCCTGGTCCTCAAGCTCCATTGCAGCCAGTGATTCACCAAGCATCAGCCTGGTTGCAAGCTGGGCCATATTAACACCTGTTACCTTACTTACTAAGGGTACTGTTCTTGAGGCCCTGGGATTTGCTTCAATAATATAGACCTTTCCCTCATAGATTGCAAACTGAATATTCATCAGTCCAACTACCTCCAGGGCAGAGGCTATTTGGGCAGTATAATCCTTGATTGTCTTAAGCTGCTCCTCAGTGATTTCCAGAGAAGGAATGGCACAGGCACTGTCACCTGAATGAATTCCTGCCTCCTCGATATGCTCCATCACGGCAGCCACAAAGGTATCCTCACCATCGGTCAGAGCATCAACCTCTGCTTCCAGTGCATCTTCTAAAAATTTATCGATTAAAACCGGATGTTCTGCCGAAACCACTGCTACCTGTGACTCTAAATAATGATCAAGGCTTTTTTGATCATAGACAATCTCCATTCCCCGGCCTCCTAAAACATAGGATGGTCTGAGCATCAGCGGATAGCCTATTTTCTCTGCAATCTGGTAAGCCTGTTCGACTGATTTAGCAACATCACTCTCCGGCTGGGTGATCTCAAGTTTATTCATCAGTTTTCTAAATTCTTCTCTGTTTTCAGCAAAGTCAATACTGGCCGGTGAGGTTCCTAAAATATTGACTCCGGCTTCTTCCAGTTCTTCTGCTATATTAAGTGGTGTCTGACCACCAAACTGGACAATTACTCCTTCCGGTTTTTCTTTTTCGTAAATTCTCAATACATCTTCTGCTGTCAGCGGCTCAAAATATAGTTTTGAAGAAATATCATAATCTGTAGAAACTGTTTCCGGGTTACAGTTGACCATTACCGAATCATAACCCATTTTATCTAAGGTAAAGGATGCATGGACACAGGCATAGTCAAATTCTATTCCCTGTCCGATTCTATTTGGACCTCCACCTAAAATCATTACCTTTTTGGAATCAGAGCTCGCTATTTTTTCTTGAGGCTGATTATAGGAAGAATAATAATACTCTCCCTCAGCTCCACTAACCTTAACCAGATCAAAATTGTCATTTTCTACAGCATATTTGCGGGCCTTCCTTAATTTTTCTTCCTCGTAATTTAAAATCTCCGCCAGATATTTATCAGAAAATCCTTTTTCTTTGGCTTCAACTAAAAGCTCTGCCGGCAGAGTCTGGCCGCGATACTGCAGCAGTTTCTTTTCTATTTTAACCAGTTTCAGCATCTCTTCTAAAAACCAGCTTGAGATATGGGTTATCTCCTGAATTTCTTCGATGCTGACTCCGCGACTGAAGGCCTCATAGATCAAAAAGTGCCTCTCACTGGAGGGGGTAGTTAATTTCTCTAGAATTTCTTCTTCTGTCAGTTCTTGTATTTTTTTTACATTACCGAAACCGGAGCGGCCGATCTCCAAAGAGCGGATTGCTTTTTGAGCGGCTTCTGCATAATTTTTACCGATACTCATCGCCTCACCCACAGCCTTCATCTGGGTGCCGAGTTTATCTTCAGCCCCGGGGAATTTTTCGAAAGACCAGCGGGCATATTTAACAACTACATAATCTCCTCCCGGTTCATATTCTGCCAGATTGGCTCCATTGTAATAGGGAAGTTCATCAAGGGTGATTCCGACTGAAAGTTTGGTCGAAATTCTGGCAATTGGAAATCCGGTTGCCTTGGAAGCCAGGGCTGATGAGCGTGAGGTTCTGGGATTCATTTCAATTATTACCAGCCTGTCTTCTTCCCGGTTATAGGCAAACTGAAAGTTGGCCCCACCGATAACTCCAATTGCATCTGCGATCTGATAACTGAAATCCTCTATTCTCTGCTGCACATCTTCGCTGATGGTCAGCATTGGTGCCACACAGAAGCTGTCTCCTGTATGAACTCCCATTGGATCCACATTTTCTATAAAACAGATGGAAATCTTTTTTTCATTCTGATCCCGAACCAGCTCTAACTCCAGTTCCTGCCAGCCGATCACAGCTTCTTCGACTAAAACCTGATTGATCATACTGGCTGCTATGCCGTTATCTGCTACATTTTTAAGTTCTTCTAAATTATAAACAAGTCCTCCTCCGGCTCCACCCATTGTATAGGCCGGACGGACAACCACCGGAAAGCCTAAATCTCTAGCAATCTTTACTGCCTCATCCACACTGTAGGCAGGCAGGCTTTTGGGCATTGGTACTCCCAGTTTCTCCATCTCATCTTTAAATTTGATTCTATCTTCTCCCCGCTCAATTGCCTCCGGCTGAATACCAATAATCTCTACTCCGTACTTTTCTAATATTCCTTTTTCATAAAGTTCTGAGGCTAAATTAAGAGCTGTCTGTCCACCTAAATTAGAAAGCAGCGCATCAGGTCTTTCCTTTTTTATAATTCGCTCAATACTCTCTGCATTCAGGGGTTCTATATATGTACGATCTGCCATCTCCGGATCGGTCATAATTGTGGCCGGATTTGAATTTACAAGTACAATCTCATAGTCCTCTTCCATCAGTGCCTTACAGGCCTGAGTTCCTGAATAATCAAACTCACAGGCCTGACCGATTACTATCGGTCCTGAACCAATAATTAAAATCTTTTCTAAATCTTCTCTTTTGGGCATTAATTCTCTCCTCCTCAAATTATTTTGCCTTATCTATTGATTTTAGATAAAAGTCCATTTTCCTGCCTGCAAATTAATGTTTAAATTCATTAAATATTAAAAAAATAATTCGCATTTAACTTCATCGTTAAGTGAATAATCGGCTGCTTTTAAAACAGCCTTTAAATTCTCAAGTGACTGTACTTTCTGTTTTTCTAAATCCTGACCCACCAGTTCTCCTGTTACAGGATTAATTGGGATCTATCTTGAAATAAAAAGTTGCTTATTGACCTCTACTGCCTGAAAATAGGGTCCGATAGCAGCAGGGGCATTTTCTGTACTTATAATTTTTTTAGTTATTTATATCTCCCGCATCTTTAATTTCTTTAAGATAATTGTAGATAGTATATTTGGAAACATTTAGTTCTTCAGCCACAGTCTCCACCGACTTGGTGATTGTAAAGGCTCCCCGCTGATCCAGGTATTTTATGATTTCCAGTTTATCATCCTTATCCATATACTTGACCGGTTTATCAACCTGATCCCTGGCATTTTCAATTAAATCAACCAGCACCTCATCCACATTTTTGGCTAAATTTTCTGCTTCTTCCTTTTTCTCTTCTTCGTTATTATTTTCAACTCCAATAAAATTGCTGATTGTACTTTTGGCCATCAATAGATCACTGATGTCATAGTTAATACAGAGACAGTATTCAACCTCCTGCTCTTTATTTTTTATAAAAAAGGTTGAGGATTTAAAAATTCTGCCGTCTCTGGTTTTTGTCTGATAGTTGATAATATCATCAGGGTCCTCATTATTTTCAATTGTTCTTAAGACCAGATCAGTTACTGGAGCTCCAGGCTCTCGCCCTGTTAGCTCTCCGGCTACAAAAATCACAGAACTCTCCGGCTCTTTTAAGTCATGAATAATTATTTCCGAATTTTGACCCAGCATCTGATGAATCCCACTGGCTATTGACTTGATGTTTTCCAGACAAAAATTTTCTTTTGTTAACTCTGCTGCTAAAATCCTCATTTGCGCCTCCTTTCTTCTGTCTCTATTTACTTCTTACCTTCTGTTTTTGTTTCTCAACTCTTAACTCTGCTCAATTTTAAATTGAATCAGTCTGCAGTTCTCTTTTGATTCTGCAGGCGGTTGGAGTTACAGCCAGTCCACCACAGGAAGTTTCCTTAAGACTTTCCGGGAGGGCATCTCCCACTTCTTTCATGGCAGTAATTACCTCATCAACTGGAATTACACTTTCAACCCCGGCCAGAGCCATTTCTGCTGCTGTAACTGCATTACTGCTGCCGATTGCATTTCTTTTAATACAGGGTACTTCAACCAGACCGGCTACCGGATCACAGACTAAGCCCAGCAGATTTTTTAAAGCAATTGCTGCTGCAGAAGCCACTGCCTGATTGCTGCCTCCCATTAAATAGGTAATTGCTGCTGCCGTCATAGCCGAAGCTGAACCGCATTCTGCCTGACACCCCCCGGCTGCACCTGAAACAGAAGCCTGTTTGGCAATCACCATTCCAAAACCTGAAGCCACAAATAGAGCCTCTATAATTTCACTTTCCTCAAAATCATACTCTTCTGCCAGAGTCAGTAAAGATCCGGGCATTATTCCACAGGAACCGGCGGTTGGACAGGCCACAATTTTTCCCATTGCTGCATTTAATTCCGAAACAGCCAGAGTATTTGCTATAATGCGAGAAAATAAATCTCCAACCAGGCTTTTACCCTCTTTTCTTGCCTGCTCTATTAATTTAGCATCTCCCCCGCTTAATCCGCTCATTGATTTAATATCTTCAGTTAAAGCAGGTTTAGCTGACTCCTGCATTACCGCTAAGGTTTCTTTCATCTTTTTTCTAACCTCTGCTTCTGAGATCTCAGCTATCTCAACTTCCCGCTCAATTACCACCTGAGCCAGTGATATTTTTCTGTTTTCTGCAATCTCAATTAGTTTTTCTATCGTATTAAAATTTTCCATTCTACTGCCTCCTTTAAATCAACGGCTTAATTAATTTTGAAGTTTTGATGCCGGGAATACTTCTGATCAATGACAGGATCTGATCTTCAATTGCATGATCAAGATTGATAATTGCAGTCGCCTGATGTCCCTTTTTCTCTCTTAAGACCTGCATTTCAGCAATATTTAAATCATAAATGTTTAAAATTTCCGAAATTTTGGCAATTAAGCCCGGCTGATCCTGATGAAAGGTAATTAAAGTGTAATATTCTCCTTTTAAATTTACCTCTGTATTATTCAACCTGGTGACAACTATTTTACCCCCACCGACTGAAGAAGCAGTAATTGTTGTATTAACACCATCAACATCTGTTATTTCAAGTTTAACTGTGTTGGGATGCACATTTTCCAGTTTAATAGGAAAAAATTCAAATTTGATTCCCATTTCCCTGGCTTCTGTCAGTGAATCTCTGATTTCCTCATCATCAGTTTTATAGCCTAAAAGACCTCCAATTATTGCCTTATCAGTTCCATGACCTTTATATGTTTCTTTAAATGAACCGTGAAAATATATTTTTATCTCCCTGTAATTATTATTTACAATTTCTTTGGCCAGGTTGCCGATTCTAACTGCTCCCGCTGTATGTGAGCTTGAAGGTCCAATCATAACCGGTCCCACCATATCAAAAGCGCTTAGTTTATCCATAAATACACCTCCTGCAGAATTTTTGAGCTCTTATTTAAAAATTTTGTTTAACTTTTACAAAATATTTTAAAGTATTTAACAGCGATTGTCAAGAATTTTTTAAAAATAATTTTTAAATATTACAAAAAAATTTTAATTATAAGCAAAAAAAAAGACCAATATTGCTATTGGTCCTGGCTAAATCTAAGATACATAATTCAACTTATTATTTTTCCTTAATTGTTTTAATTCCTTTTCTGCCTGCAGAAATTCTTTTAAATAATCTCCTACTACTTCTAAATGTTTCTTTTCTTCCAGCAGATCATTAATTAACTCCTTTATTTTAGCAAGAGAATCAATCCGACTCAGGCTGAGTTTGGTCACTAATTGTTTATCATTAAAAAGCTTACTGCAGTTAATAAATCTCGTTATCTCTTCTTCTGTGATCTGATGTGGATCGCCGCTTTCAAGTTCCAGACATTTTCTGGCTTCAGCGATTTCTGACAGTCTATACTTTCTTTTGAGTCTTAAAGCAGTCAAAATCTCAGTTGTAACTATGTCTGGATATAAGGCACTGCCGTCTTTAATTTCTACCCGGGAGATAACCCCCTGTCTCGACCAGTCACGAAGTGTAAGATCCGTATAAACTAAGGGAAGTTCTTCTCCTCTGACTTCTTTCACAAGCTTCCGGGCACTGTTCAACGAAATCATAATATCAGATCCTTTCCTGTGCTCTTAGCACAATGTCAAATCATAATTAAATTTAACTGTCAATAATTCTTTTCTGCAAAAAAATCCTGCAGATGATCTTCGGTAATCCTCCATTTTCTGGCAACTTTTTTAGCCGGCAGTTCTTTTTCCCGAATCAATTTTAGCACAGATCTTCTGGAGATCTTTAGCATATCAGCAACCTCATCTGTAGTATATACCTTCATCTAAATCTCCCCTTTCTTTGTAATTTAATTATAGCATAATAAAGTCTGTTTATCAATCTTTGAGACCATTTTGAATGTATTTTGAATGTCATTGATTTTATTTTAAAAATCAGCCTTCATCCCTGATTATCTATATTCCAGTTTTTAAATTTAATTTTGTGGATAATTTATAATACACAAAAAAAGCCCCTCTAAATTACAGCTGATTTAGAAGGGCTTTATATTCAAATAGTTTAATAAATTAAATTGATATTATTCCAGCAGACTTAATAATCCTCATTGCTGATATAAAGTTTTAGACTTTTTAAATAGTCAACATCATAGGGCGAATCTTCTTTAAAAATTAAGGCCCTGATGAATGCAATCTTAGGACTTAATGATTTTTTGGATTCCTGATTATCATTCAGAGTAATCTGATAGCGTCTTTCCTCACTGCGGCTTATTATCACAAAGGCATCTTCTTTTTTGTTAAAGGTATAAACATAATTTTGAGGATTAAAAACTGCCTCATCTTCAGCAAAGGCAATATAATAATACTGGCTGTCATTAAACTCAAAGGTTGCAATTTTATAATTTTCTATCAGAGATTCCAATCTGGACTCAGTTAACTGCAGTTCTATTCCTTTAATATAAGCATTATCATCAAGATCATTCTGAAATTCTTCTATAAAATCTCCATCCATAATTGCATCAATATATTTTTTATCTGGCCAGTTGAGTTTATTTAATTTAAGATAAACATTATCCACTACTTCTATCGGCTGATTAGATGCAATCAGTCTGCTCTTATCATAGTTTTTTTCATAATGTTTGCTAAACTGCTGGAGGTAAATATACCCCATATCACAGCTTTGATCACAGGTAATATCCATAATTTTATGCCCCCTTATCTAATATACTTTCAATATTTATTATCAAAAACCTTCCTGATTTTTGCATTAATAAAATTCTCTGCTTAAACCTATTATAACAAAATTAATAATTAATTTAAATTTGAATTTATGCTGCTCAGGATTTATAATTATAATAATTGAAAGGGGTGATATTCTGATGTATATTAGCTTTTTAATTTCCCTGGCAGCATTTACTGTTATTTATTTTGTGCTGCTTTATTCGACCAGATTTATCTTAAAGGATCTAAGTGAAAAAAGATATAAACAGATTAGAGAAAATCTTAAAATTCCTCTGCTTTATCTGCTTTTAAATATTGCTCTTTTAATTCCATTTTATTATCTTAAAGAAAGCAGTAAAATCTTAAATTTTTTAAATCATTTTTTTCGGATAACCATCATTTTTCTAATCAGCTGGTTTATTATCAGATTGATGCATTTAATCAGGCTCTATATTGATGATACTCATAAAATTGATGCCCGTAATAATTTAAGAGCCCGCAAAATACATACCCAGTACAGAATTTTAGAAAGGGTAATTAAGGTATTAATCATATTTATCGCAGTGGCAGCTGCTTTAATGACCTTTGATTCCATTAAACAGATTGGTGTCAGTCTTTTTGCCTCTGCCGGTGTGGCAAGTATTATTATCGGTTTTTCGGCTCAGAAAATCATTGCCTCGATTATTGCCGGGATCCAGCTTGCTATTGCCCAGCCCATCAGGGTTCAGGATGTGGTTATTGTTAATGGTGAGTGGGGCTGGATTGAAGAAATTAATTTAACCTATGTTGTGGTTAAAGTCTGGGACCGCCGCCGACTGGTTGTTCCGACCACTTATTTTATAGATAATATTTTTCAGAACTGGACTCGAAAATCATCGTTTATTCTGGGAACTGTCTTTTTATACACTGATTATACAATTTCTGTTGACGCAGTCAGAGAAGAACTCGACCGCCTGCTGGAGGATAATAAACTCTGGGACGGCAAGGTTAAAGTGGTTCAGGTTACAGATGCCAGCGAAAAATCGATGGAACTGAGAATTTTGGTCAGTGCAGATGATTCTCCAACTGCCTGGGAACTGAGGGTCTTTTTGCGGGAAAAACTGATTAAATTTATTCAGGAAAATTATCCAGAAAGTCTGCCCCGGACCAGAGTTGAATTTCCGGAAGATAAATAAAGCCCGTACACTACAGAATGATGTATGGGTACGCTTTTTAATCAAACATTACATTCTACTTTTGAAAAAGATAATGACTGATAAACCACTCATCTCCGTTATTATAACCGAAAAACTCGGCTGAAGACATAAAAAAGAGCCGCCAGTAATTCCACCACTTTTCTGCTTTTTCAGCACCATAGGTTGATTCTAAAATAGGATAAATTGAATGTTTTTTCTGATCCATAATTGCAAGCCAGACCTCTAATGTCTTTTGATAATGACTGCCTGATACTGCCCACTGTTTTTCCAAACTAAGATCACCGCTAAAATAATGGAGCAGATCCTGACTGGGCATTGTGCCGCCGCTGAAAAAATAGCGGGCCATCCAGTCAGTATTTTTACTGTCCTGATAGGTAAAAGGATAAAACTGGTGAGTAAAGATGTGCACAAATAGTTTACCCTCTTCTCTTAAAAAACTGTTCACCTTCTGCATTAACTTCTTATAATTACGCATATGTTCAAACATCTCAATAGAAACTACTCGATCAAAACTGGCCTCTATAGTAAAATTATTAATATCTGCTTTTACTGCTCTTAGATTTTCAATTCTATTTTTAGCTGCCAGCTGATTTATATAATTAATCTGTAATTTCGAATTAGAAACTGCAATAATCCTTGAATCTGGAAATTTTTTGGCCAGATAAAAAGAAAGTGAACCCCAGCCACAGCCGAGTTCTAAAATATTCTGTCCGTTTTTAATTTCTGCTCGCTTAGCTGTTAATTTAAGCATCTCATCTTCAGCCCGATCAAGCCTCTGCTGCAGGTCATTCTGCTTTTTTAACTTTTTATAACTTAAATCATCAGACCAGTATGAGCAGCTGTATTTTAAATTTCTGCCCAGAATTTGTTCAAAAAACTCAGGTGGTAGTTCATAATGCTGTTCATTTGCTGCCTCAGTCTCTACTGCAATTGGCTGCTTTTTTAATTCACTGATAAATTGGTTGAGATAATAAAATCTTTCTGATACAGAAAGTTTATTCTGCTTTTTAACCCTGCCTTTAATAGTCCTACGTATTCCTTTTCTCAATAAAAAGTCGGGAACTCTTCCCCGGGCCAGCAATTTATCTAAATCCAAAAAAACCACCCCATTTTAGAATTATTTTAAATTGAAAAATGACAACCAAAATTTTACTTGCCTGATGATAAATTTTAATTTTTAAGCCTTTTAAATAAACTTCTTCGTCAGGTAAAAAACTCCTGTTAGGACAAATGTTTTTAAAATTTTAGCTCTTATTGTCTGTTTTTTTCATTTCTCGCTGCAATCGAATCTATTATTTTTATTTTAATATTTTAATCAACTATTTTTGTTTTAAAAGATAACCGGCAGCTGCACTGACAGCTAAAGCCAGCACCACTGCA
>JBKHFK010000013.1:0-16068 GCA_046540295.1 Halanaerobium sp. | reverse complement strand
TGGAAGATATATTAAAAGCAATAGTTGGGAGGTTGATCCAAGATATGAAAGAAGAAAACTGGCAAGAAAATATGGAAATCCCATTCCATACCCCAGAAGACACAGACAAAGAGTGGTATAAATATGAGTGTCCAAAATGTGGGGAGGAAGATGAAGTCCCAGGCTATGTGATAGATGAGTTTGCAATGGGAAAAGATTTGAAAGAAGGAGAAATGCCAGGAGTGGCATGTCCTGAATGTGGTGCGGAAATGAAGTTTAAATATACATTTGAAAGATAAAACCCTACTAAAGAAATATTAATTAACTTCTATAGTAGGGTGGCCGTTAGGCCATTTTGTTCCTCAAAGAAATTTTTGTATTATTAAATTAGAAATAATCAAATTTTATATTAATTTAACCTTTTTCTCACACTTTTAACACATTTTTTACCTATAATATTATTTAATGAATCAAAATATTTTGTCTGACAAAAATTAATACAGTCAGATTAAAAGTAATTAAAAAAGGGAGTGCTTATATTTAATGAAAAAGATTTTAGTTTTACTTTTATTGATAACTGTTTTGATGGTTCCAACAGCTGTAATGGCTCAGGAGGATATGGATCTTGATGGTGAACAGCCTGCAGATCAATCTTTAGCTCAGGAAGACGAAGTTGTAGCAACTGTAAATGGGGAAGAGATTTCTTCTCAGCAGCTGGCTCAGCAGGCAAATGTTAATCAGATCTTACAGCAGGTAAGTCAGGTAGATCAGCAGCTGGCTCAACTTTTATCCAGTTCTGAAGCAGGAAACGAAGTACTTGAAGAACTGCAGAAAGCCAAATTGGACAGCCTGATTGATAATGTATTACTGGAACAGGCAGCTGAAGAATCAGATATCAGTTTAAGTCAGGAAGAAAAAGATGAAATTTATGAGGAGCAGAAGGCACAAATTTTAGAGCAGAATCAGATGGACGAAGAACAGTTCTTGTCTGCTCTCGAACAGCAGGGTTTTGAAGATGAAGATGCTTATAAAAAAGAGTTTTCTAATAATCCACAGATCAAAATCAATAAGTTAATAGAGGAAGAAGTACTGACCGATATTGACATCAGCGAAGAAGAAATGCAGGAGGCTTATGACGAAAACGAAGAAGCTTTTGCTCAGAGTGGAGAAGAAACTTCCTTTGAAGAATTAAAACCTCAGATAGAACAGATGCTGAGACAGCAGAAGCAGAGTGAGGCAATTAATGAATATTTAGAAGAGTTACGAGAAGACGCTGAAATAGAAAAAAATATTTAATTAGCCTTTCTGTTTAGAAGTATATATATTCCAGAGTCCTGCTTTAAAAAGGCAGGGCTTTTTTGTTTATGTTATAATATATTTAAGTCAGTTTTTAAATAAATTATTTTGGAAAAAGAACTTTTTGCCGGTATTAGTTACTTGATTCAACTGCTTATAAAAATCACATTTAAGGAAGTGGCAGAATGAGCAATAAAAATGTTTTGATCATTGATGACGATCCTCATATTAGAGAAATACTGGAAGATTACCTTAAGTTTGAAGGGTTTAGTGTTTTTGCTGCTGAAGATACAGATAAGGGATATCAAATTTTACAATCTCAGGCAATTGACATTTTAATTCTGGATATTATGCTTCCGGATGAAAACGGCTGGGAGTTCTGTCAGCGAATTAGACCTGAATTTGAACTGCCGATTATTTTCCTCAGTGCAAAAGATGAGTCGACAGATAAAATTACCGGTCTGGAACTGGGAGCAGATGACTATATCAGTAAACCTTTTAGTCCGCGGGAGGTTGTTGCCCGAATTAAGGCGGTTTTGAGGAGGTATCAGCAGGCTGAAGAAAAATCTACTCAGCTTAAATTTGGTGATTTAGTGATTAATAAAGAAGAGCATTATATAAAATATAAAGAAGATTTAATTGAGCTTACACCAAAAGAATTTTCCTTACTCTGGCATCTGGCTCAGAATCCAAAAAAAGTTTTTAGACGCGAAAATCTTTTAAAAGCTGTCTGGGGCTATGATTATTTTGGTGATGTAAGAACTGTAGATACCCATATTAAATCACTGCGCAAAAAACTTGGTGGTGCTTCTGAGGCCATTGAGACAGTCTGGGGGGTAGGCTATAAATTTGAAGCTGCAAAACTGGAAAACTAATAGCTTATTTACCAAATTATTTTTTAGATTTATAGTACTTTCAATGATCATTATAGTGATATTTGGTTTAATAGTGATCTATTATTTGGAAGATTTTCTCTTTGACCGCAGAGAAAATGAGGTTTTATATAATTTAAATCAGTTAAAAAAAGATTTAGATCAGCCTCTGCAGGCAGGAGAAGAAGATGAAATCAACAAAATATTAAGTCTGACTGCCCGCCAGAATAGAGGTCAGATCTGGCTCACGGATCAGGATGGAAAAATAATTTACAGTTATCCCAGACGTACGGATGAGCGGGTTGATTTTCAAAGTTATAGTCAAATTTTTGATAATAAAATGCTCTCCAGTCGGGTGGAATCAGATCAATTTGAGCGGCCGATGCTTTTAAATGCAGCTTCAATGGAAGTAGAAGCAGACCAGTATGGACTTTTATTTTTTACATCTGTTCAGGGGATAAACTCTACTGTAGCACAGATTCAGAAAATAATGCTCTATTTAATACTTTTTTCGGCCTTAACTGCTTTAGGGCTTGCTTATTTCTGGGCCAGGAGTATTTCTAATCCTTTAAAAAATATAAGTATGACCGCTGAAGAAATTAGTCAGGGTAATTTTATAGAACTTAAGGATAGTCACAGCACAAGTGAACTCAAAAATTTGGCCGAGAGTATTAATGAAATGTCAAAAACTCTGGCCCAAAATATGAATAATTTAAAAGAAGAAAAAAATAAGTTGAATTATATACTTTCCGGTATGGAAGAAGGAGTTCTGGCTTTAAATGCCAGCAGGGATATCATTCTGCTCAATCAATCTTTTAAGGATGTGTTTATTACTCAGGATTCGGTTGTATTAAATAAACACCAAAAGCTCACCGAACTGATCAACAACCAGCAGGTTATTAAATTTATTGAAGAAAGTATCAGAGAAAAAGAAAACAAAACTCTGGAAGTTAAAATTCAGGGTGCTGGAAAATATCTGCTGCTGCACAGTACAGCAATTTTTAGAGAAGGTGAATTCTGGGGGGTTGTTGTTATCTTTCAGGATATTTCAGAAAGATGGCGCTTTGAGAAACTGCAGAGTGATTTTGTAGCCAATGTTTCGCATGAGCTGAAAACACCTCTATCTTCAATCAGGGGGGCAGCTGAGATTGTTTATGATGGTGCAGTCAGCCAGAAAAAAGCCAGGGAAAAATATTTAAATATGATCATTGAAGAAAGCAACAGGCTGGAGACGATGGTCAATAATATTCTGAGTATTTCCGAACTGAAGTCTGACAGTTTAGAGCGGAAGGAAATTGATTTTTCTGAATTTCTTTATAATATGCTTCAGGATTATAAAAGTGTAAATGAAGTTGAACAGGATTTTGTTTATCAGATTGAAGATGATGTAAAAATAGAAGTTGAGACAGATAAGATTAAAAGGGTGATTATTAATCTTCTGGATAATGCGGTAAAATATTCTCCTGCTGCAGGAGAAATAAAAATTATACTAAGTGAAACTGATTCAGCCGTAAAATTTGCTGTTCAGGATCAGGGACCTGGTGTACCCGAAGAAGAGAGGAAAAATATCTGGGAAAGATTTTATAAGGTCAACAAAAAGGGTTTTCAGAGTAAAAAGCGGGGCAGTGGACTTGGACTGGCAATTGTTAAAGATATAATAGAGCTTCATGGAGGAAGAGTTTATCAAAAAAATCTGGAAAACGGTTCGGAATTTGCCTTTCTGCTAAATAAAAAATATTGATTTCTGAGCAGAGAAGTTTAGACTGCCTATTGTAAAAGATTTACTTACAATTCAGTTTTTTAACTGATATAATAAACAGCAATAAAATATAAGGAGGCACTATAGATGAGTGAAGAAAAAAAGAATAAAAATGCATATCAGTCCAAAAATGCCTGGGAAGAAATGGGCAGAGAAGAGAGAAAAGAAGTTTTTGCCTTTAATGAAGCTTATGCAGATTTTTTAAGCAAAAATAAAACCGAGCGAGAATTTGCTGCAGCAGCTATAGGTGAACTGGAAGCAGCGGGTTTTGAAAATATTAACCACTTTGAAAGTCTAAAAAAGGGAGATAAGGTCTATGTAGAAAACCGCTCCCGGGCTCTGATGGCAGCCGTGATTGGAGAAAAAGAATTAACCGAAGGGCTAAAAATTGTGGGCAGCCACATTGATTCTCCAAGACTTGATTTAAAACCAAATCCCCTCTATGAAGATGGTGAGATGGCCATGTTTAAAACTCACTATTATGGGGGAGTAAAAAAATATCAGTGGGTAACTATGCCCCTGGCCCTGCACGGGGTGGTTGTTAAGGATGATGGAACTAAAATAGAAATCAGCATCGGCGAAAAAGAAGATGAACCTGTCTTTTTTATAAGTGATGTACTGCCTCATCTCGGTAAAAAGCAGATGAAAAAATCAATGAGTGAAGGAATCAGTGGGGAACAGCTAAATGTTGTTGTCGGCAGTATTCCTGTGGCTGATGAAGAGGCAAAGGATAAAATTAAAACAGCAGTTTTAGAACATCTCAAAAATGAATATGATTTTAAGGAAGAAGACTTTATCAGTGCTGATCTGCAGGTAGTTCCTGCTTTTAAAACCAGAGATGCCGGCTTTGACCGCGGTCTGCTTGCCGGTTATGGTCATGATGATCGAGTCTGCAGCTATACAGCTTTAGAAGCAATTTTGGATATCAAAGATCCTCAGTACACCTCGGTAGTTCTGCTGATGGACCGCGAGGAAGTCGGCAGCATGGGTTCAACCGGTATGCAGTCTCATTTCTTTGAAGATCAGGTAGCCAATCTGGTGGATTTATATTATAATGATTACAGTGAATTACTGGTGCGTAAGGTGATGCAGAATTCTAAGGTCTTATCTGCAGATGTAAATGCAGCCTATGATCCTGATTTTTCTGAAGTTTATGCCAAACATAATTCTGCTTATCTGGGTAAGGGAATTGTGATTTCTAAATATACTGGAGCCCGTGGTAAGGCTGGAGCTTCTGAGGCCAGCGCCGAATTTATGGGAGAGATCAGAGGTCTCTTTAATAATGCCGGTGTGGTCTGGCAGACAGCTGAGCTCGGAAAAATAGATGAAGGTGGAGGCGGAACCATTGCTCAATTTTTGGCCAATTACAATATGGATGTAGTTGACTGTGGACCGGCTGTGCTTTCAATGCATTCTCCCTATGAGGTAGTCAGTAAGGCAGATGTTTATCATTCCTATTTAGCCTATAATGTATTTTTAGAAAGATAGTTTATACTCATTATAGTTAAACACAGAAGAAGCTGATTATGGTTTCTTCTGTGTTTTGAAATTTAATTTAGGAAAATGTTAATTGCTTAACTTTAATTAATTTCATATCGTATATAATAAATGTTGTAAGTCAAAATGAAAAATTTAAGACTGTGAGCCATAATTAAAGTTAAATAAATAATACCCAGGGAGTGATATATAATGGCAAAGATTGACCAGGAAGAAAAAAATAAGATTAAAGAGCTGTTCTCAAAAAATTTAAAGGACAATGTTGATTTACTTTTCTTTTCTAAAGAAGAGGGCTGTCAGTACTGTGGAGACACTGAAGAAATTTTAGAAGAAGTAACAGGTTTGGATGAAAGAGTAAATTTTGAAAAATATTTAGTAGGCAGTGAAAAAGCCGAAGAATTTGGTGTTGACAGAGCGCCAGCAATTATTTTTTTGAATAATGAGGGAGAAGATAGTGGAGTTCATTTTTATGGAATCCCATCCGGATATGAGTTTACCTCTTTAATTGAAGATATTTTAGATATGTCTGATCACGAAAGAATAGATCTTTCTGAAGATATTAAAAAAGAAGTTAAGGCTCTTGATTCTGATGTACTGCTGCAGGTGTTTATTACACCGACCTGTCCTTACTGTCCTCGCGCGGTTAGAGTTGCCCATCAGATGGCAATGCTCAACCCTAAGCTCAGAGGTGAAATGGTTGAGGCAATGGAATTTGAAGAACTATCAGCAAGTTTTAATGTATCAGGAGTACCAAAAACAGTTATCAATTCCGGTGCAGATGAACAGGTTGGAGCAGTTCCAGCAAAAACAATTTTAAAGAAAATTCAGGATCTGGCAGTAAAAGCCAGCTAAAATAAAGACTTTGTAATTTTATTCACTTGTACCGGGTACAAAAAGAAATAAATTTAACAGGAGGAAATTCAATAATGAGTAAACCGATAAAAGTAACAGATGGGAACTTTAACAGTGAGGTTTTAAGTTCTGACAAGAAAGTTTTAGTTGATTTTTGGGCAGAGTGGTGTGGCCCATGTAGAATGGTGGCACCTGTAGTAGAAGATATTGCAAAAGAATACAGTGACCAGATTAAGGTTGCAAAATTAAATGTTGATCAAAACCAGTCCACTGCTTCCAGGTATGGAATAATGAGTATTCCTACAATGCTGGTAATGGAAGATGGTAAGGTTAAAGATAAACTTGTAGGCTATATGCCAAAGGATAAGCTGGTAGGAAAATTGGGCTTAAAATAATAAAATTTGCTTGAATTTTAAATCCTCTCTTCTTTAATTTAAGATAAGAAGAGAGGATTTTTATATTTTCTTGCAGATAACCCTGTAAAAGTATAAACTTTTATGATAAAATTAAGATTGATTAAAAAAGGAGGGTTATCAGTGCAGCGTTTATTAATTATACATACTCCCGATGCTGATCTTAAAGATATAGCAGAGGGTTTAAAAGAGGGAGCAGAATCACGGGGATACAGAGTTGATATAAAAAGTACAAATGATATAGGAAATGGTGTCTCCTTTTACCCCTATGATCTGGTCCTGGCAGGTAGTCCGACAAGGGGAATTTTTAAAGGAAAGATAGACGATTCTTTAAAAGATTTTCTCTCTGAAGCCAAGCGAACTGTCGGCAAAGATGCTGTGGCATTTGTTAAACCTCGCTTTTTTGCTACAAATAAAGCTTTAAAAAAAGTAATGGCAGCTCTTGAATCTCAGGGCTGTATAGTTAAGAATTTTAAAGCACTTAAGGACCACCAGTCCGCAGTAGAATTTGGAAAAAATATTAATATATAGAATTTAAAAACCGCAGTTAAAATTTAGGCTGTGGTTTTTTCAAATTATATTATTCTGGAGTGAATTAATAGAGTATGAGCAAAAACTGTTCTATTAGATTAGAAAACATACAGCTGATTATTGATGAACAGGAAGAACAAAAGATCAATAATCATTATCAGGGCGAATTTTATATTAAAAATGAAAAACTTTATTTAAGCTATAATGATGATGCTGAAGGGATCGATGGTGCTCGAACTGTTGTTAAAATTGATCCTGAGCGGGAGCGGGTTTTACTTTTACGTCAGGAACCTGCAGCTATGAAACAGGTTTTTAGAACCGGCAAAAAGCAGGAAGGTTATTTTAAGACTGCCTATGGAGAAATTAAGATGGCAGTTAAGACTATGAGTTTAGAGATGGAGCTCAGTGATAACTCCGGTCTGATAAGAATTAGCTATCAGGTTTTTTTAGGTGGAGAGCTAAATGCTGAACACCATTTAAAAATAAATTATAAAATATTAAAGGAAAATTTATAGGAGGTTTATTGTTTTGCAGAAAAATTTACAGGCCGCTGTAGAAGCTGAACTTATCAGTTTTCTGGTCGAAAGTGTAAAAAAAGCAATTTATGATGGAGATTTGGACTTAGAAAAGGTACCTGAGGTATCAATTGAGGTGCCGCGGGAAAAGGGCCACGGAGATTATGCTACCAACCTGGCAATGGTATTAGCAGGTCAGGCAGGAATGAATCCCCGCCGGATTGCCGAGATTATTGTTGAAAATTTTGAAAGTGAAATTGTAGAAGAGGTCAGCATTGCCGGGCCTGGTTTTATTAATTTCAAACTCAAAAATGCCTGGCTCTGGAATAATTTAAAGATTATTAACAAAAGAGCAGAAGATTACGGCAAGATTGATGCCGGCAGGGGTAAAAGGGTTCAGGTAGAGTTTGTTTCAGTTAATCCCACCGGGCCGCTGCATGTCGGCCACAGTCGGGGAGCTGTAGTTGGAGATGTAACTGCTTCAATTATGGAAGCTGCCGGTTTTGATGTGGAAAGAGAATACTATATCAATGATGCAGGAAACCAGATGGATATTCTCGGAAGATCAACTTTTTTAAGATATAGAGAAATCCTGGGTGAAGAAATTGAAATGCCAAAAGATGTTTATGCAGGTGATTACATTAAAGAAATTGCTCAGGATTTATATGATGAGTACGGTAAAGATTTGATGGAAAAAGAAGAAGCAGAAAGACTTGAAATCTGCCGTGAATATGCCTATCAGCAGATGCTTAAAAATATTGAAGCTGATTTAGAAGAATTCGGAATTGAATTTGATAACTGGTTTAGTGAGCGGACACTGCATCCCAAACAGATTGAGCATGCCATTGACCTGCTGCGGGAAAAAGGATATATCTTTGAAAAGGAGGATGCACTCTGGTTTAAATCAACCGACTTTGGTGATGATAAGGACCGAGTTATCATTAAATCAGATGGCTCACCCACCTATCTGGCTGCAGATATGGCCTATCACTTAGATAAGCTGGAGCGAGGTTTTGATAAACTGATCAATGTCTGGGGAGCTGACCACCACGGCTATATACCGCGGATGAAGGCGGTAATTGAAGCTTTTGGTTATGATAAAGATGTTCTGGAGGTAATTGTGGTACAGATGGTTACCCTGCTCCGCAATGGCAAAAAGATGCCGATGTCCAAAAGAGCAGGCAGCTTTGTGACTATGAAGGAGGTTAATCAGGAAGTTGGTACAGATGCAGCCCGCTACTATTATGTAATGCGCAGCACTGACAGCCACCTTGATTTTGACCTGGAGCTTGCTAAAGAAGAATCAAGCAGCAACCCTGTTTATTATGTCCAGTATGCCCATGCCAGAATCCACAGTATTATTGATAATGCTGAGCTGGAGGCAGATGATGAGAATCTTGATCTTTTAACACATGAAGCTGAGATTGATTTGATGAAGATGCTGGCTAAATTTCCGGAAGAAATAAAAATGATTGCAGAGTCAAGACAGCCGCATCACCTGACAACTTATGCCTATGATCTTGCAACTGCCTTCCATTCATTCTATAATAACTGTCGGGTAAATACAGATAGTAAAGAGCTGGCCCGGGCAAGACTTTATCTGGTAAATGCTGCCCGTCAGGTCTTGAAAAATGTCTTAACCCTGCTCGGAATCAGTGCCCCGGAGCAGATGTAGACATAATTTAATTTAGACCGGGTAAAATAAATAGTGAAATTAAAAAATAGAGGAGATTTACTTAAATAAGACGGTAAATCTTCTTTTTAAATAAATACTTAAAAATAATTTAAAGATTAAAAGTGGAGGAGATAGCAAAAATGACCAAGTATATTTTCGTAACCGGAGGAGTGGTTTCTGCTCTTGGTAAGGGGATAACTGCAGCTTCCCTGGGCCGCCTGCTTAAAAGCAGAGGTCTCAATATTAGCATTCAGAAATTCGATCCGTATATTAATTATGATCCAGGTACAATGAGCCCCTATCAGCACGGTGAGGTCTTTGTGACTGACGATGGAGCCGAAACAGATCTGGATTTAGGCCATTATGAACGCTTTATTGATACCAATTTAAGTCAGAGCAACAATGTAACCACCGGTAAAATTTACGGTTCAGTGATTCAAAAAGAACGCCGGGGAGATTATCTGGGAGCAACAGTTCAGGTGATTCCACATATCACAGATGAGATTAAAGACCGGGTGACCAGAGTTGGTCGAGAAACCAATGCTGATGTGGTGCTGACCGAAATTGGTGGAACAGTTGGTGATATAGAGAGTCTGCCCTTTTTGGAAGCAATCAGACAGCTGAAAAACGATCTGGGCAGGGATAATATTCTCTATCTGCACTGTACACTGGTACCCTATCTTAAGGCAGCAGGTGAGTTAAAAACAAAGCCAACCCAGCACAGTATTAAGGAAATGCGCAGTATTGGTATTCAGCCGGATATAGTTGTCTGCCGTTCTGAGCACGAACTGACTCAGGAAGTTAGGGATAAAATATCACTTTTTGGCAATGTAGAAAAAGAGGATGTTATTCAGCTTGTTGATGCAGAACATATTTACGAAGTGCCTCTGATGCTGGAAGAAGAGGGAATGGCGGAAAATGTAATTAAAAAATTAAAATTAAAAGATCGGGTTAAAAAAGCTGATCTGAAAGACTGGATTGAGCTGGTAGATAAGATTAAAGATCGGGATCAAAAAGTTAAGATCGGGATAGTTGGGAAATATGTAGAACTACCGGATGCTTACATAAGTATTGCCGAATCATTTACCCATGCCGGAATTGCCAACAACTGTGAAGTAGAAATAGAATATGTATATGCAGAAGATCTCAATACTCTGGCTGAGGCAGAAAAAGAACTTGCCGGGCTTGCTGGAATTTTAGTCCCCGGAGGTTTTGGAGACCGAGGAATTGAAGGGAAGCTGAAGGCTGTAGAATATGCCCGCAAAAAGAAAGTTCCCTATTTTGGAATCTGTCTGGGAATGCAGTGTGCAGTAATTGAGTATGCCCGCAATGAGCTCAACCTTAAAGAGGCCAACAGCAGTGAGTTTGATGAAGATAAAAAAGAACCGGTAATTGCTCTAATGCCTGATCAGCACGATGTAGAAGATATGGGTGGTACCATGCGTCTGGGGCTTTATCCCTGCAAACTGGATAAAGAGAGTATCAGCCGTGAAGCTTATCAGGAAGAGGTAATCTATGAGCGCCACCGCCACCGCTATGAGTTTAATAACCACTATCGCGATCAGATTGAAAGAGCAGGAATGGTCTTAACCGGATTATCACCTGATGAGAGGCTGGTTGAGATAGTTGAGATACCTGATCATCCCTGGTTTGTAGGAGTCCAGTTCCACCCGGAGTTTAAATCTCGACCAAACAGACCACATCCTTTATTTGTCAGCTTTATTAAGGCAGCACTAAAAAATAAAGATTAGTAATGAATGAGGGGGAAAAAAGATGGCAGGAGATTTAGTCAAATGTGACTTCGAATCTCCAGTAGCAACAGTTACAATCAACCGGCCTGAAGTTTTAAACGCCTATAATGAAGAACTGCTGGATCAGCTATTTAAAACACTGGAAGAACTTTTTGCAGCTGATAAGGCAGCAGCAGTAATTTTAACTTCAGAAGGCAGCAGGGCTTTTTCGGTTGGAGGAGATATTGATTATCTGGAAAAATTAAATTTTGAGCAGGCTAAAAAACTGTCACAGAAGGGTCAGCAGCTCTGTGATTTAATTGAAAAAAGCAATTCTGTGGTCATAGCAGCAATCGACGGTTATGCTCTCGGGGGAGGAATGGAAATTACCTTAGCCTGTGATATCCGTCTGGCCTCAACCCGATCTCGTTTTGGGCAGCCGGAAGTTAAGCTGGGAATTATCCCTGCTTTTGGCGGAACCCAGCGCCTGCCGCGTTTGATTGGAGAGGCCGAGGCCAAAGAATTACTCTACACGGGTGAGATTATTGATGCAGCCTTAGCCTATGAGCTGGGACTGATTAACAAAGTTGTTACTCCCCGCAGTCTGCTTTCTGAGGCCAGAGAACTGGCTTTAGAAATAACCGAGCGTTCAACTCAGGCAGTACAGATGATTAAAAAAACAGTAAATAAAAAATATCTGGAAAATTCAAAAGCCGGTTATGAATATGAAAGTCAAGCATTTGCTGAGTGTTTTAAAACTGAAGAGCACAGGGTTCGGATTAGAGAAATCAAGCGGATTGTAAAGGAAGATAATTAGCATTGAACTGCTGCTTAACCTGATTTTTGAGATTCAAAAAAGGATTTTCACAATCAATGAAGAATAATTAGGTTAAGGAGGTGAAGACCTGGCCTCAAGTTTACAGGCCGGGATAATAATGTTAATCAATCTTTCAACAACAATTGCTTTAAGCTGTCCTGCCTGTGGTCGTCTGGAAAAGGAAAAGGTGAATATTTTTGAACTGCCGGTGGGAGAACTAAAGCAGTTAAGCTGCAGCTGTGGAGCGGAAAAGGCTGCTCTGATGCGTAAAAGAAATTCTCAGGTGCAGATCAATTATTTCTGCCTGCACTGTGATAAGGCACATAAAGTGATGGTTTCCGCCCGGGATTTCTGGTATTCAAAACATCTACATCCTCTTTCCTGCAGGGAAACGGGTCTGAATCCTGGATTTTTTGGACCTCCGGCTCTGGTTATTGAAGAGATTAAAAAAGAAAAGCAGGACCTGGAATTAATGGCAGCAGAACTGGGATTTGATGATTTTAAAAACCCCGAAATAATGCTGCAGGCACTTGATTTTATACATGATATTGCCGCTGAGGAAGCTCTAAGCTGTGAATGCGGCAGTGATGATATAAATATAGAATTATTTTCTAATAAAATTCAACTAATTTGCAACAACTGCGGCTCGCGCTTAAATATAGCAGCTGTCAATAAAGAAGACTTAAAAAATTTAAGACAGCTAAACAGCGTACAGCTGCATTCTATTCAGGGAAAACCAAATAATTTTTAAAAGACCCTGGATTAATATTTAATAAGGAGGATATTAATTATGAACTTAGTACCAATGGCAGATATTTTACAGGACGCACACAGGAGAACATACGCAGTAGGTGGATTTAATATTAATAACATGGAATTCCTGCAGGGAATTATGATGGGAGCAGAAGAACTTAACTCACCTGTTATTTTGCAGGCAAGTGAGGGAGCTATCCGCTACATCGGTATGGATTATGTAATGAAAATGGTAGAAGCTGCTACAGCAGATACTGATATTCCTGTAGCTTTACACCTTGATCACGGTAGTGACTTTGAGAGTATTATGAAGTGTATCAGAGCAGGATTTTCTTCTGTAATGATTGATGCTTCTAAAAAGCCTTTTGCAGAAAACATTGCCCTGACTAAAAAAGTTGTAGAAGCAGCTCATAATGTTGGTGTCAGTGTAGAAGCAGAGTTAGGAACAATTGGTGGTACAGAAGATGACCATACAGTTGAAGAAAAGGATGCAATGTATACCAATCCTGATCAGGCAAAAGAATTTATAGAAGCAACTGGAGTAGATGCCCTGGCAATTGCAATCGGTACTGCTCACGGTGTATATGACGGAGAGCCTGAACTCGATTTTGAAAGACTTAAGACAATTAAAGGTTTAATTGAGATGCCTGTTGTTCTTCACGGAGCTTCCGGTATTTCTGCTGCAGACCTGGAAAAAGCAGTTAGTCTTGGTGTTAATAAAGTTAATGTTAATACAGATTTCCAGCAGTCATTTACCGCTAGAGTAAAAGAAGTTTTTGCAGAAAAGCCAGAATTATATGATCCACGTAAATACTGTGGACCTGGTAGAGATGCAATTGCTGAAAAGGTAAAAGAAAAAATTAAAATTCTTGGCAGTAATGATAAAGCCTGGTAGATAGTTAAGGGTACCGGGTACCTGTAAAATATTTCCAATAGATTTGCTGATGCAGGTTGCTGGAGATATTTTACAGGTACCCGGTATTTTTATTCAAAAGGAGGATTTAATTGACACAGCTCTGGTTAGAATTTATTTTAATGGCAGTTTTTATTATAATTTCCGGAACCTATTTATCCCGTTTTGGAGATATAATTGCTGATAAAAGTGGTCTGGGGCAGGCTTTTATTGGAGGAATTTTAATAGCTATGGCTACTTCGCTGCCAGAACTTGTGACCAGTGTAAGTTCAGCTATTGTTGGAGCTCCAGATATTGCAGTTGGTAATGCATTTGGAAGCAACACCTTTAATCTTGCTATTTTAGCCTTTGCTGATCTTCTTCAGGGCAAGGGTCCACTGTTACTTCGAGTTAACTACAGCCATATTCTTTCCGGCCTGGTTGGTATTTTACTTTCAGCCCTGGCAGTCTTCAGTCTGATTTTATCCCATTTTATGAATTTTAATTTAAGTATTTTCGGAGTCGGGGTAGACAGCATTATACTTTTAATTACATATATTTTAAGTGTGCGCATGATTTATCGTTATGATAAGAAAAATCCTCTTGATCCTGATGACCCTATTAAAGAAGAGGGTTATAACCCCGGGTATACTCTAAATAAGGCTCTGCTGGGTTTTGCCGCCTGTGCAGTTGTGATTGTTTTTAGTGGATATCGTTTAACTATTACTGCTGATCAGATATCTCTGCTGACAGGAATCGATCAGAGTTTTATTGGTTCAATTATGGTAGCAGCAGCAACTTCACTACCGGAACTTGTGGCAACTATTTCTGCTGTCAGGATTGGTGCCTACAATATGGCAGTTGGCAATGTTTTTGGCAGCAATATTTTTAATATGACGGTAATCTTTTTTGCCGATATTTTTTATCGACAGGGTGTGCTTTTAGCAGATGCCCGCATCGTTCATATTTTAACAGCGACTGTGGGAATTGTGATGGCCACAATAATTTTAATTGGCTTATTTTATCGCTCGCGCAGTTCATTTATGCTAATGGGCTGGGATGCGATTGCAGCTGCTGTAGTTTATTTTGCAGGAGTTTATCTGCTCTTTCAGTTAGGAATGAATGTAATTTAATTTAAGAAAGGTGGACTTGATGTGCTTAACATCAGTGAACTAGAAAGAAAAACTATTACAGAATTACACGAGATAGCAAAGGAAATGGGACTTAACGGTTATTCGCAGATGCGGAAAAAGGATCTGATCTTTGCTATTTTAAAGAAGGGAACAGAAAAAGGGGGGAATATCTTTGCTGAGGGAGTTTTAGAGATTATCCAGAGTGAGGGTTATGGATTTTTAAGGCCTTCTAAATATATACCTTCCAGTGATGATATTTATATTTCTGCCTCCCAGATCAGGCGTTTTGACTTAAGAACCGGGGATGTTGTTTCCGGTCAGGTCAGAGAGCCCAAGGATAATGAGAAGTATTTTGCAATTTTAAGAATCGAGGCTGTTAATTATCAGGACCCGGAAAAAGCAAGGGAGCGCTCACACTTTGAGGATTTAACTCCCCTTTATCCGGAAGAGAGATATAAGCTTGAATATCACAAAAACGAAATTTCTTCCCGGATGATAGATCTGATTGCTCCCATCGGTAAGGGGCAGCGGGGACTTTTAGTTTCTCCTCCTAAAGCTGGAAAAACAGTACTTTTAAAAAAGGTAGCCAACAGTATCCGCCACAATTATCCGGAAAGTAAGATGATGATCCTGCTTATCGACGAGCGGCCGGAAGAGGTTACAGATATGAGGCGTTCGGTTGATGCAGAGGTAATTGCCTCAACTTTCGATGAGCCGCCAGAAGAGCACATCCAGGTAGCTGAGCTGGTCTTAGAGAAGGCCAAACGGCTGGTTGAGCATAAAAATGATGTAGTCATCCTCTTAGACAGCATAACTCGACTGGCTAGGGCGGCCAATGTGACCATTCCTCCCAGCGGTAGGACTCTCTCCGGTGGACTTGACCCGACAGCAATGCATTTTCCTAAAAGGTTTTTTGGAGCTGCCCGGAATATTGAAGAAGGGGGCAGTTTAACAATTATCGCTACTTCTCTGGTCGATACCGGCAGCCGGATGGATGATGTAATTTACGAAGAGTTTAAGGGAACAGGTAATATGGAACTGCACTTAAGCCGCCGTCTGGCAGAGAGAAGGCTCTTCCCGGCAATCGATATTAATCGCTCCGGGACCAGAAAAGAAGAGATGCTTCTTGGCGAGAAAGAGCTTGAGATTATCTGGAAGCTCAGACAGCAGACTCAGGATATGTCAGATTATGAACTGATGAAAACTTTCTTAAAACAGCTTAAAAATACAAAAGATAATGAGGAACTGCTCGAGATGCTGGATAAGGTTTTTAAGGATTAGTACCGGCTGAAAATTCGTCTGCTTTTCCCTTGCAACACTAAAAGGCCTGTGTTATAATAAATCTTAGCGTGAA
>JBKHFK010000012.1:0-16546 GCA_046540295.1 Halanaerobium sp. | reverse complement strand
AAGGGTTTAAAGGAAAACATTGTTATTATTAAGCATGGACTGCGCAATGCTTTAATACCAATTATTACAATACTGGGTCTTAGATTTGGAATGCTATTAGGTGGAGCAGTATTAACTGAAACAGTTTTTTCCTGGCCGGGAGTGGGAAGATTAATGGTTGATTCAATACTTTCCAGAGATTATCCGGTAGTTCAGGGTTCAGTTTTAGTATTAGCTCTGATGTTTGTTTTAATAAATTTATTGGTTGATGTTTTGTATGCTTTTTTAGATCCACAAATTCACTATAACTAAGGAGGGAGCAGGATGAAATTTTTAGAAAGTAAAGCTTTTAGGCAGTTAAAGAGAAATAAACTGGCAATTGCAGGTACAATTTTTATTATTGCATTATTTATAGTTGCGGCTTTTGCTCCCTTAATTGCACCATACAGTCCTTTTAAAACTGACTTCTTTAAAACTCTCGAAGGACCTTCAGCTGAACACTGGCTGGGAACAGATGATCTGGGAAGAGATGTTTTCAGCAGACTGTTATATGGTGCTAGAATTTCAATAACTATTGGATTTATTTCAGTAGCAATTGGACTGGTTGTTGGAGTACCGATTGGAGCAATATCCGGTTATTATGGTGGGAAAATTGATATTTTTGTCCAGCGCTTGGTAGATATTATGATGGCTTTTCCCGGGATGCTTTTAGCAATTATTATAGTTGCTGTAATGGGAGTTGGACTGGTTAATGCCATGATTGCAGTTGGCATTGTATCTATTCCTACCTATATTAGATTAGTAAGAGGTTCAGTTTTATCGATTAAAAATAGAGAATTTGTACAGGCAGCTAAGGCAATAGGAGTGCGGGAATCAGTTATTATTTTTAAGCATATTTTACCTCACTGTCTGGCACCAATTATTGTGCAGTCATCACTGCAGATTGGTGTAGCAATTTTATGGGCAGCGGGACTGGGATTTTTGGGTCTTGGTGCTCAGGCACCTACACCTGAGTGGGGTGCAATGTTGAGTCAGGGCAGAGGTTATATTAGAACTGCCCATCATGTTACAACCTATCCTGGAATTGCAATTATGCTAAGTGTTCTGGGCTTTAATTTGCTTGGTGATGGCTTAAGAGATGCTCTTGATCCTAAAATGAATAATTAAATTATCAATTTGTTCTACTGCTACAAAAATAAAAAATGTGGTAGTAGAACAAATATTGTATTATCTTTGTAAACTGTTTGACAATTTAAATTTTTAATGCTATACTTTATCTACAGTCAAATATAAAGTATGAGGTTGAGCCGAAGAGAAAACCTTATTGAGATTTAGAGGGGGTACTGTACCCAATTTTATCTAAATTTCAATAAGGTTTTTTTCTATTTAAAAAGCCTTTTTAAAATCTGCAGATTTTTATATAAAAGGAGTTGGCTTGTTATGGTTGAAAATTAAATTACAAAAGTGGAGGCAAGTAAAAAAATGGAAAATAAAAATCTTTTTGGAGAATGTTTATCCGAGGTTATTGGGACAGCGATATTATTATTTTTTGGTGCAGGAGTTGTTGCTAATTTAGTTTTAGTTGAAGCAAATATTAGCTGGTGGGAATTATCTTTACTTTGGGGTCTCGGGGTAACGATGGCCGTTTATATTACAGGAGGAGTTAGTGGAGCCCATATTAATCCAGCTGTTACAGTTGGATTAGCGTCAGTTGGAGATTTTCCCTGGAAAAAAGTTATTCCATTTATTATTTCACAAATAATTGGAGCTTTTATTGGAGCAGCAGGGGCATATTTTATTTATGCAGAACAATTTGCAGAAAAAACAGCTGCTAATATGACAATTTTCCATACAATAGCTATGGATAATATTTCAAATCCTAAAGCGATGCTAATTGAATTAATATTAACTGCTATATTATTAATGGGAGTTATGGCAATGACTGAGCCTTTAAATACAACTGCTCCAAAAGGTTTAGGTGCTTCTTTATCAATTGGGCTTTTGGTTGCTGGTATCGGTGGTATTGGAGGAAATTTAACTGGTTTTGCTATTAATCCAGCCCGTGATTTTGGACCAAAGTTATTTACAGCTTTAGCCGGCTGGGGATCAGCACCATTTACTGCTCATAATTATTATTTTTGGGTACCGATTGTAGGTCCGCTGCTTGGTGGAGTATTAGGGGCGGTAATTTATAAGAAGTTTATTAGAGCCTATTTACCTGATGTCTTAAAAAAGGGAGAAGCCAAGGAAGATATGATAACAGGAGATCTCCTAGATGAACAGGAATTAGAAAGTATTGCAGCAGAAAAAATGGATAGTGAAGCAGTAGCAAGAAATTAACTTTAAGGGAGTTAAAATTTTGTTTTTAGTTTTATTATTATAAATAAAATATTATTAATGGGGGAATATGAAAATGGAAAAGTATATTTTAGCAATTGATCAGGGTACAACAAGTTCACGGGCGATAGTTTTTAATCATGATGGGGAAATAGTAGCTTCTTCACAGAGAGAATTTACCCAGCATTTTCCGAAACCGGGCTGGGTTGAACATGATCCAGATGAAATTTGGGGTACTACACTTGCTGTGATGGCTGATGCAATGGGAAGAAAAGATATTAACCCTTCTCAAATTGCTGCAATTGGAATTACTAATCAGCGAGAAACCACTGTAGTCTGGGATGCAGAAACGGGTAAACCTATTCATAATGCAATAGTCTGGCAGGACAGGAGAACAGCTTCTATCTGTGATGACTTAAAAGACCAGGGATTAGAAGAAATAATTAAGAATAAGACAGGTCTGGTTGTAGATGCATATTTTTCTGGAACAAAAATTAAATGGTTGCTTGATAATGTTGATGGAGCCCGGGAAAGAGCTGAAAAAGGTGAGTTAAGATTTGGAACTATTGACAGCTGGTTAATCTGGAAGCTGACAGGTGGTAAAAATCATGTAACTGATTATACAAATGCTTCCAGAACAATGGTTTACAACATATTTGATTTAGAATGGGATCAGGAAATGCTGGATATTCTAGAAATTCCAGAATCAATGCTGCCTGAAGTAAAACAGTCCAGTGAAGTTTATGGTGAAACAGCAGATTATCATTTCTTTGGTCAGAATGTTCCGATAGCTGGTATTGCCGGGGATCAGCAGGCAGCAACCTTTGGGCAGGTCTGTTATGAAAAAGGAACTGCTAAAAATACTTATGGAACAGGCTGTTTTATGCTGATGAATACAGGCGAAAAGGCAGTTAAATCTGAAAATGGTCTTTTAACAACAATTGCTTATGGGGTCGACGGTAAAGTTAATTATGCTCTGGAAGGATCAATATTTATTGCTGGAGCTGCAATCCAGTGGCTGCGTGATGAAATGAAACTTATTGATTCTGCTCCTGAATCAGAAGAACATGCTAAAAAAGTTGATGATACAGGTGGTGTTTATGTAGTTCCTGCTTTTGCAGGTCTTGGTGCACCTTACTGGGATATGTATGCCAGAGGAACTATCGTTGGTTTGACAAGAGGTTCTTCCAGGAATCATATAATAAGAGCTACCTTAGAATCAATTGCCTACCAGAGTCGTGATGTTTTAGAAGCCATGGAAGCTGATTCGGGAATTGAATTAAAGAAAATGAGAGTAGATGGTGGAGCAGCAATGAATGATTTTTTGATGCAGTTCCAGGCAGATATTTTAGGTTCAGAGGTAGAAAGACCGGAAATTAATGAAACAACAGCACTGGGGGCAGCCTATTTAGCCGGACTTGCTGTAGGTTTCTGGGAAAATAAAGAAGAACTTATTCAAAAATGGAAAAAGGATAAAGATTTCAAATCAAAAATGACTGAGGATAAAAGAGAAAAATTATATAAAGGCTGGAAAAAAGCAGTTGAGCGTTCTAAAGACTGGTCAGAAGAGTAAATAATTTAAAGCCTCACAGTCAGTTTAATAAGTCTGGCTGTGAGAAATATAAAATTTTATAATATTTTAGGGGGTAAATTCATTGACTAAAAAATATGATGTAATTATAATTGGAGCTGGAATTTCTGGCTGTGCAGTAGCCTGGAAACTTGCCAGATATAACTTAGATATTTTACTTTTAGAAAAAGAAGCTGATGTTGCCACAGGTACAACAAAAGCTAATACTGCGATTATGCATGCAGGTTATAATGCAGATCCTAATAAACTTAAAGGTCGCCTGAATGTAAAAGGGAATGAGGAGATCAGAGAGGTTTCTAAAAAATTAAATATTCCCTATAAAGAAATTGGTTCTCTGGTCGTTGGCCTTGAGGGTGATGATTTAAATGTAATTGATGAATTATATCAAAAAGGACTAAAAAACAATGTTAAAAATATGAAAATTGTTGATCGGGACTGGTTATTTGAACATGAACCTCATATTTCAAGAGATGCAGTTAAAGCTCTCTGGGCTCCGACTGCAGGTGTAATTACACCCTGGGAAGCAGCACTGGCAATGGCTCAGAATGCTGTTGCAAATGGGGCTGAAGTAAAATTGGAAACAGCAGTTAAAGATGTTCTAACAGAGGACGGAAAAGTAGTTGGAGTAAAAACAAATCAGGGTAGCTTTGCGGCTGATTATGTAGTAAATGCAGCCGGTCTATATGCAGATGAGATTGCAAAAATGGTGGGGATTGAAAAGATTAATATCACACCTCGTAAGGGTGAATATTACATTTATGATCATGCCAAAGATTTTGCAGTTAATCATGTTGTTTTTCCGGTGCCAACTCCGATCAGTAAAGGGATTGTAGTAACTCCAACAGTTGAAAACAACCTTTTAATTGGGCCTACTTCTCAAAATGTTGAAAGTAAAACAGATCTGGCAACAACAAAAGAAGGTTTAAAAGAAGTTTATCAAGGAGCCAAAAAACTCTATCCTGAACTTGATTTAAGAGACACAATTAGAGTTTTTGCAGGTCTAAGAGCAGCAGACGATACTGAAGATTTTGTGATTGAAGCTGCAGAAAATGTTAAGGGTTTTGTTAATGTAGCAGGTATTCAATCACCTGGACTTGCATCTTCTACAGCAATTGCAGGTTATACTGCTGATATTTTAAGGGATGAAGGTTTAACCTTATCAGAAAAGAAAGATTATATAGAAACCAGAGAAGAGCCGGTCCGATTTTATGAAATGTCCAATAAGGAAAGAGCTAAAATGGTTGATCAAAATAAAGATTATGGTCAGATTATCTGCCGCTGTGAAACAGTATCCTATAAAGAAATTGTAGATGCCATTAATAGTCCTGTTGGTGCCAGAACTGTAAATGCAGTTAAGCGCAGAACGCGAGCCGGTGCAGGAAGATGTCAGGGTGGTTTTTGTGGTCCGCGAGTTGTTGATATTATAGCAGAAGAACTTGGAATCGATCCGACTGAAGTTAAACAGGAAGAAGGAAATTCTCAAATTTTAGAATATAAAATCAAAGAATTACTGGGAAGTAAGGTGATGAGTAATGCTTAAAGTAAAAAAAGATTTAGTTGTAATTGGTGGAGGTCCTGCCGGACTTGCTGCTGCAAAGACAGCTTATGATGATGGAATTAAAGATGTAATAATTTTAGAAAGAGATTTTGAACTTGGTGGAATCTTACCCCAGTGTATTCATAATGGTTTTGGTCTGCATCATTTTAAAGAAGAATTAACCGGACCGGAATATGCACAGAGGTTTATCAATGATGTAGAGGAAAGAGATATTGAGGTAAAACTGGATACTATGGTTTTAGATGTCACAAAAGATCGAAAAGTATATGCAATGAATAAAAAAGAAGGGTTTTTAGAAATTGATGCTAAGGCAGTAGTTTTAGCAATGGGCTGCCGGGAAAGAACTGCTGGAGCTATAGGTATTCCTGGAACCAGACCGGCTGGAGTTTTAACTGCAGGAACAGCTCAGAGATACACAAATATTGAGGGTTTTGTGCCGGGTGATGAAGTAGTAATTCTGGGTTCAGGAGATATTGGTTTAATTATGGCCCGGAGAATGAAACTGGAGGGAGCAGATGTAAAAGCTGTCTGTGAACTCCTACCCTATACCGGTGGTTTAACCAGAAATGTAGTTCAGTGTCTGGAAGATTATGATATTCCACTGATGCTCAACCATACAGTAACTGCAATAAAAGGTGAAGGAAGACTGGAGGCAGTTGAAATCTCTGAGGTTGATGAAAATTTAAAACCCATACCGGAAACTGCAAAAACAATTAAGGCTGATACCCTATTATTATCTGTGGGTTTAATTCCGGAAAATGAGCTTTCCAAAAAAGCTGATGTAGTTTTAGATGACCGAACAGGGGGCCCAATAGTCAATGAAGGTCGAGAGACAAATATCGAAGGAATTTTTGCCTGTGGTAATGTGCTGCATGTTCATGATTTAGTTGACTGGGTGACTGAGGAATCACAAATTGCCGGCAAACATGCTGCTAAATATATCAAAGATAAATTTGAAAAAACTGAAAAATGCGCTGAAGTTAAAGCAGGAGAAAATGTCAGTTATGTTATTCCACAAAAGATTGAACTGGAAGCTGGAGAGAGAAAGAGAATTCCACTTTATATGAGGGTATCTACTCCTCTGACAGCTGTTGATATTAATTTATATGCTGATGGAGAAAAATTATATTCTTTTTCTGAACCTTTTGCTAAACCTGGAGAAATGATAAGTGTACCTCTGGCTCAAAAGACACTTGATGACCTGGGTGATGTAGATGAAATAAAAGTTGATATAATTGAAAAGGAGGGAGAATAATATGATAGAAACCAAAACCCTCACCTGTGTAGCCTGTCCTAAAGGCTGTGAAGTGACAGTTGAGTACGAAGGTGATGAGATACTGGAGATAAAAGGCAATGCCTGTCCTCAGGGTCAGAGTTATGCGGAAGAAGAAATAGTAGCTCCCACCAGAGTTCTGCCAACTACTATTAGAGTTAAAAATGGAGATCTTCCACTCTGTCCAGTTAAGACAACAAAACAGATACCTCTAGAAAATATGTTTGAGGCGATGGAGATTATAGGGGGCAAAGAAATTAATGCCCCAATTAAAATGGGAGATGTTTTAATAGAAAATATTCTGGACACTGGAGCAGATATTGTGGCTACAAGAGATATGCCAGCAAAAAATTAAATATAAATATTTTAAAATACCAGGAGATAAGTATTAATTCTCCTGGTATTTCTATTTATTTTATCATAAAATCCAGATAAATAAGCAGGATTTTAACATTCTAAATCAAAGTATATTATAGAGAGATAAATTTTAAATAAATAATAGGGGATGTTGCTATTGCTAAAAAACATGGATTTAAAATGGAAAATAAGTATCATTTTGACAATTATTGTTATCGCTGTTATGTCAGCAGTTTCTTTCTTTACTTATAGTTACACTCAGAACATAATGTCCGAACAGATTGATCAGAAAATTGATTTAATCAGACAGAATCAGCGGGAAGAAATACTGGGCGAATTAAGTCGACTGAAGGATAGAACTGAGTATTTTGCCAGTTTTGAAGATGTTTATAATCTTGCTAATATGAGTAATTATTATATTGAAGATGGAGAAATGATTGATTTAGCTGATGGTGGATGGATGGATACCTTTTCTGATAGAGCTGAATTACTCAGAGAAAATAATAGAATGTTTACAGAAACAGAATTTTCGTATATTACGACTGCAGAGGGAATAGTACTTATCGATTCCAGAGTCGAAGGAGAAGATAATGTTTATGATTATGCTGGCAAAGAGCTGCCGGCAAACCAGTATAAGGATATTTCCAGTGAAGAAGTACATATTATTGATGGAGAGCCCCATGTTTTATTTCAGGCAGATATTACTAAAGATACGGATGACGGGGAAGAGGTTATTGGTCATTATGTAATGGCTACAAATCTTGATGTTTTTTATAGTGAAACTCTAGAATCTATGGAAGATGTCTCGGCTTTTAGTCTTGTCAATAATGATGGTTATATTTTAAGTGATCTTGATCGTTCATTGATGGGAGAAGAGATTGAAGATCAGTGGTTTACAGAACAGATTACTAATCAGCAGGAATCATCAGTTAGAGAGGGTAATAATAGAACCCAGTATTTTGATCAGATAAGTGATGAATATGGTATTTATATGGCTATTGATGTACCACTTGAAGTGATAAATGGTCCTGTTGAGAATGTTAGAAATATAATTTTAATTATTGCTTTAATAGGGATAATTATTTTATTTGCCGCTAATTATTTTCTGTTAAACTGGCAGTTAAACCCACTTAAAGGATTAATTTCTTCCTTTGATAGTCTAGCTGCAGGTAATTTAAGTGATAAAATATTATTAACTGGAAGTAATGACAAGGATGATGAGATTGGAAAACTAAGTAAGGCATTTAATAATATGGTTAAAGAATTTAGAGAAGTAATTCAGAATATTAATCAGGCCTCAGATGAAGTAGAAGAGTCATCTACTTATTTAAAAGAAGTTTCAACTGAGGTTGGTGATGTTTCAACTCAGGTTGCCCAATCAATTAATGATGTAGCCTCTGGAGCGGATGATCAGGCCGCCAGTGTAGATAATATTAACCAGCAGATTAAAACTCTTGCCGGTGATATAGAAAAACTTAAAAATTCCAATCAGAAAGTGGAAGAGCTGGCCGTGGAAATGGAAGATGCAGCCGGTGGAGGAAAGACAGAAATGGACAGAGTAAGCAGTCAGATGGCTAAAATTAGAAATGCAATCCAGGAGGTTGCTTCCGGAATTTCTAATTTAGAATCTATTTCTAATGAAATTGATGAAATTTTAAATATTATTAATAATATCGCGGAACAGACCAATTTGCTTGCTCTAAATGCTGCGATTGAGGCGGCTCGAGCTGGAGAAGCCGGACGTGGATTTTCGGTAGTAGCTGATGAAATTAGAGAGTTAGCCGAAGAATCTGTAAATTCAGCTGGAGAAATTAGAAAATTGGTTGAGGATGTTAAAATAGAAACCAAAACTGCCAGTTCGCGAATGGATGATGGAATTGCAGAAATTCAAAATGGTGAGGAAGTTGTCAGCAGTGCAGAAGATTCCTTTGCAGATATAGAAGAGAAAATAAAAAATGCTGCAGTTGGTATAAATTCTTCAATAGAAATAGTAGCAGAAGTTGACCGCTACAGTGAAGAAATAGTAGAAGAAGTAGGAGAGATTGCCAGTATTTCTGAAGAAACTTCTGCAAATACTGAAGAAGTTGCGGCAGCAACTCAGGAACAGAATGCATCAATAGAAGAAATAACTTCACTTGCTGATTCATTATCAGAGATGTCAGCAAATCTAAATCAGCTGGTTAAAAAATTTGATTTAGAGAATTAAAATTTGGATTAAAGCTCTCAGTCAACTGGCTGAGAGCTTTAATGAGGGAGGAAAATATTTGAAACATTTAGCCGGTTATTTTAAAAATTATCCAATTATTCCTGCAGTAAGAGAAATTAAAGATTTAAAAAAAGCAATGGAAATCAAAGAATCAGTTCTAATATTTTTACTTACCGGTTCTATTTTTGATCTTAAGAATTCAATGGAACTGGCACATGCAAATGATAAGATTTTAATGGTAAATATTGATCTAGTTAGTGGGATTGCCCATGATAAGGCGGGTATTAAATATCTGGCGGAAAAGAACTTATGTGATGGAATTATTTCAACTAAAGGTTATTTAATTAAAGAGGCTTCAAAATATGGTTTAATGACAATTCAAAGAGTTTTTCTTTTAGATTCAGCCTCTATGGTTAGTGCGGAAAAATCTCTTAATTCCAGGACAGTTGATGCAGTGGAAATTTTACCGGGAATTGCAGCTCCCTATTTTATTGAGAGACAAAAAAACAGCAGCTACAATTATCCTGTAATTGCCGGTGGTTTGATAAAAAAAAGGGCTGAAGTTGATGATTTAAAATCAAAAGGTGTTTTTGCTGTTTCAACAAGTGATTTTCAGCTGTGGAACTATAATTAAAGGGTGGTAATAATGGTTAAAAAATTAATTAATGATCCAGATAATGTTGTTCAAGAAATGATAGAAGGAATTGTGATGTCCAGTAATGGACGTCTGGAAAAACTTGAGGGTTATAATATAGTGGTCAGAAAGGATGCACCAGTCGAAAAGGTTGCTTTAATTAGTGGTGGTGGGAGTGGACATGAACCCGCTCATGCTGCTTATGTAGGTCAGGGAATGCTGGATGCAGCTGTGGCTGGAGATGTTTTTACTTCACCTACTCCTGACGCTGTTTTTGAAGCAATTAAGACTGTGGATAGTGGTAATGGAATCTTATTAATTATTAAAAATTATACTGGAGATTTGATGAATTTTGAGATGGCTGCTGAGATGGCTGAAGCTGAGGGTATAGAAGTCGAACAGGTGATTGTAAATGATGATGTAGCTGTAGAAGATAGCCTCTATACAACAGGCAGACGTGGTGTGGCAGGTACTGTATTTGTTCATAAAATTGCTGGTGCCAAATCAGCTCAGGGAGCAGATTTAAAAGAGGTAAAAAGAAGTGCAGAAAAAGTTATAAAAAATGTAAGAACAAAAGGAGTAGCCATTAATCCCTGTCAGTTACCGGCAGCAGATAAAGCTACATTTAATCTGGGGGAAGACGAGATGGAAATGGGTATTGGTATTCACGGAGAGCCCGGTACTCAAAAAACTAAATTAAAAAAAGTTGACAAAATAGTTGATTCATTACTTAATGATATTTTAGCTGATCTAAAAGTTAAAACAAACGACAGGCTAGCTCTTATGGTAAACGGTATGGGAGGAACTCCCTTAATGGAACTTTATATAGCCAGCAGAAGAGCAAATCAGATATTAAATAATGAAGGTTTAGAAATTTATAAAACTTATGTTGGAGAATTTATGACTTCCCTGGAGATGGCTGGGATGTCAATAACTGTGTTAAAATTGGATCAAGATTTAATTAATCTGTTAGAAGCAGAAAGTGAGATTAATTTATTAAAATAGAATTGGGGTAAAAAAATGACAAAAAAAACAAAGCATTTATTTATAAAAACCGCAGATGTAATTATTGAAAATAGAGAGTATTTAACAGAGCTGGATGCTGCAATTGGTGATGGAGATCACGGTATTAATCTTGCCCGCGGGTTTAAAAAATTAAAAGAAAAGCTGGAAAATGAGAGTTTTGAAAACAGAAATGAGCTGTTAAAATTAACTGCAATGACTCTAATATCCAATGTAGGTGGAGCATCAGGTCCCCTGTATGGTACAGCATTTTTAAATATTTCTAAAGTTATTTCTGAAAATAAACTGGAACTGGATGATTTAATTGAAATTGCTGAAGAAGCAATTGCTGGAATTCAAAAAAGAGGTAAGGCAGAAGCAGGAGAAAAAACTATGCTTGATACAATTATTCCGGCAGCAGAATCTTTAAAAGATAGTAGAGCTAATAACTTAGATTTAGATACTGCTTTGAATAAATGTCTAAAAGCAGCAGAAGACGGGATGGAAAATACAATTGAGATGCAGGCAACTAAAGGCCGAGCAAGTTATTTAGGAGAGCGAAGTATTGGTCATCAGGACCCCGGAGCAACTTCTTCTTATTTAATGATCAAAACATTTATCAAAAATTATTTAAATTAAAAATAGAGGTGCAGAAATGGTTAATATTTTAATTATATCCCACAGTTTAAAAATTGCTGAAGGAACAAAAGAGCTGGCTGAAGAAATGAAACAGGCAGAGCTGGATATCCAGATAGCTGGGGGGACCAATAATGGTCAACTGGGAACAGATGCTGATTTGATTGAGAAGAAACTAAAAGAAATGGATTTTACTGATGGCATTATTGTGCTGGCAGATCTAGGAAGTGCTGTAATGAGTTTTAAGATGGTTAAAGAATGGCTGCCAGAAGAAAAACAGGATAAGATAAAACTGGCAGATGCTCCTATTGTTGAAGGAGCTGTTTTGGGAGCTGTCGAAGCAAGTTTCGGCAAGAGTTTGGAGGAAGTTCTGGCAGCAATTGAAAAAAAATCGATAATTAAAAAAAATAATTTGTAAAAAAGGATGAAATTCGTGTTACATTTGTGTTAAAATATATAAATGAGTAGTATTAATAAAAAAATTGAAAGGATGATCAGATTGGTAGAAGAAAAGAAGGTTATAATTACTAATAAGACCGGTCTGCACGCCCGGCCTGCAGCTCAATTTGTGCAGAAAGCAGGTAAATTTGATTCAAAAATTGAAATAGTTTTTGAAGAAAAAGAGGTTAATGCAAAAAGTATTATGGGTGTAATGAGCCTGGGAGTAGGAAAAGGAAATGAAATTACTGTTAGAGCAGAAGGCGATGACGCTGGTGCTGCAGTAAAAGAACTTGTTGATTTTATTGAGGTTGAAATGGCAAAGGAGGACGAATAGTGATTTTATTGGAAGGAATCGCTGCTTCCCCCGGTATTGCTATTGGAAAATCATTAATCAAAGTAGAAAAAGAAATTGAGATTGATAAAAAAAATATTAATGAAAATCAGATAGAGCAGGAAACAGAAAAACTGCATAATGCTCTGTCTAAATCAAAAGAACAATTAGAACAATTAAAAGAAGAAACTGCTGAGAAACTTGGAGAGGAAAAAGCAGAAATCTTTGCTGCTCATTTGATGATTTTGGATGATCCTGAAGTAATACCTGCATTCGAAAATAAGATCAAAGATAATAAGCTGAATGCAGCTGCAGCAGTTAAAAAAGTAATAGATGAATTTGCTGCCATGTTTGCAGCAATGGATGATGAATATTTAAGAGAACGTGGTTCTGATATCAAAGATGTTGGAATGAGAGTAATTAAAAATTTGCTGGGAATTGAAGATATTGCAGATAAAATGGAGGAAGAAGTAATTATCATTGCAGAAGATTTAACTCCTTCTGATACAGCCCAGCTGGATACTGATAAGGTCTTAGCATTTGTGACCAGAGATGGTTCGAGAACATCTCATTCTGCAATTATGGCCCGCTCACTTGGCATCCCTTCTGTAGTTGGTGTAGGTAGTGAATTAATTGAAAAAGCTAAAAACGGGATGGAAATAATTGTAGATGGTAATAGTGGTGATATTTATTTTAACCCTGAGCAGTCTACTCTGACTGAGTACGAAGCTAAATTAGAAAAATATGAAGCCGAGCAGGAAAGATTAAAGGCTTTTAAAAATAAAAGTGCAGAAACAAAAGATGGACATCGGGTAGAAGTTGTTGGTAATATGGGTAACTTAAAAGATGTAGATCCCATACTCGCCAACGGTGGAGAAGGTGTTGGTCTTTTCCGCAGTGAATTTTTATATATGGACCGTGATCAGCTTCCAACTGAAGAAGAGCAGTTTGAGGTATATAAGGAAGTTGCTGAAAAAATGGGAGATAAACCTGTTATTATTAGAACCCTTGATGTTGGTGGAGATAAAGAGCTTCCATATTTAGATTTTCCCGAAGAAATGAATCCCTTTTTAGGTTATAGAGCTATTAGAGTCTGCCTGGAAAGAGATGATATTTTTAAACCTCAGCTGAGGGCTCTTTTAAGAGCTGGAAGTTTTGGAAATCTGAAAATTATGTTTCCCATGATTTCTTCTTTAAATGAACTGCTGGCTGCTAAAGCTAAGGTTGAAGAAGTTAAAGCAGAATTAAGGGCAGAAGAATTAGAGTATAATTCTGAGATTGATCTGGGAATGATGATTGAGATTCCTGCTGCTGTTATGATAGCTGATAAACTGGCAAAAGAAGTTGATTTCTTCAGTATTGGAACCAATGATTTAATTCAGTATACTGTTGCTGTAGATAGAATGAACGAACAGATTGCTGAAATGCATACTCCCTATCATCCTGCAGTATTGAGGCTGGTCAAAAAGACGATTGAGGCTGCTCATGCAGAAGATATCTGGGTGGGTATGTGTGGAGAAGCAGCCGGAGAAGAATTACTGCTTCCATTTTTGCTGGGAGCTGGACTTGATGAGTTCAGTATGAGTGCTGTTTCCATTTTAAAAATTAAAGAGATTTTAACAAAATGGACTCTAGCTGAAGCAGAAAAAACAAGTCAGCAAGTTCTTAATCTAGGAACTGCTGCTGAAGTGAAGAATTATTTAAATAAAGCAAAAAAATAAGATATTTATAAAAAAATTTAAATATAAAATATAATCCGGGCGGCTCCTGCTGTCCGGTTTCTTTTAAATTTTATTGATTATAAATTGAAGCCTAGAGGTGTTTTTATGAGCAAAAAAACAGAAGAATTTAATAAATTTCGTAAAAAAATGAATGATATTATTCTGGAGGAAGGGAATTTAAATACAAAAAGATTTTTTAATCTCGACCATAATATTTACCAGGATGGTGAACTTCCCGCTAAAACTAAAGAACTGCTGGGACTTGTTTCTTCAATGGTCTTAAGGTGTGATGATTGTATTACATATCATATTATAGAATCGTTTAAGGCAGGTTGGACTAAGGCAGAAATATATGAAGCGATGAATGTAGCTTTAGTTGTCGGTGGCTCAATTGTAATTCCCCATCTGCGAAAAGCAGCTGAACTTTTGGAAGAGTTGGAAAATGGGGATAATCTGGAGCAGGGTTCAAAGCTTAAGCAAAAAAAAGAAATATTTGATGCAGAAACAGGAATTGAAGACTTAGATCAATATCAGAAATTTAAAATATATACTGATGGTGCATGTCTTGGTAACCCGGGCCCGGGAGGATATGCAGCAGTTATTTTAAATTCCAGCTCAGAAAAATTAAAAACAGTTGCTGGAGCAGAAACAGATTCCACCAATAACAGAATGGAATTAAGAGCTGTTATTGAAGCTCTAAAAATTATTCCCAAAAATTCTAAAGTAGAGCTATTTAGTGATTCAACTTATGTTCTTAATGGTTTATCAAATTGGATGGACAACTGGAAGAAAAATGGATGGAAAACAGCAAGTAAAAAAGAGGTTGCCAATCAGGATTTATGGCAGAAACTTGATCAGCTGAGTTCAGAATTAAAATTGAGCTATCAGAAAGTAAAAGGACACAGCGGGGATCATTTCAATGAAGAAGTAGATACACTGGCAAAAAAAGAAGCAGAAAAAATTTAATTTTTCTGCTGACAGTCAGGACAGATACCGCTAAACTCTAAACGATGTGAATGAGCGGTAAATTCTGTTTCTGTATTTATTTTATTATTTAAATCTGCATTTAAATCAATATCCAGATCATAAACACTACCACATTTTTCACAGCGAAAATGGTAGTGATGATCGGTATTTCCATCATAGCGGCTGTGGCTGCTTCCATAATCTAAAACATTGATTTTACCATGTTCAGCTAAAACATTTAGATTGCGGTAAACAGTTCCCAGACTAATATTTGGTATTTCCTTTCTGACTTTTTCATATATCCAATCAGCTGTAGGATGAGATTTAGTGCTTTTTAAAACTCTCAGAATTGCCTTGCGCTGTTTAGTCATTCTTGTTTTTTTACTCATAAAAAGCCTCCTCTAACTTAATTAATAATCATTATTACCTTCTATTTAATTTTAGCAGAAATTATTTAGATATTCAAGTAAAATTTATTATATAAAAAAAGGGTGATCATCTTGGCAAAGAAAAAAGAAAAAAGAATTTTAACAGGAGACAGACCAACAGGTAAATTACATCTAGGTCATTATGTTGGAAGTTTACAAAATCGTGTTGAGTTACAGGATGAATATGATACATTTTTAATTATTGCAGATGTTCAGGCTCTGACTACAAATTTTGACAGACCAGAAAAATTAAGTGAGGATGTAAGACAGGTAGCAAGAGATTATCTGGCGGCAGGTATTGATCCAGAAAAAACAACTATCTTTGTGCAGTCACTTGTTCCTGAAATTGCAGAACTAACTGTTTTTTATTCTATGATAGTTACAGTCAATCAACTGCGCCATAACCCAACCATTAAATCTGAAGCGGAACAGTACGGCTATAAGGAGATGTCTTATGGATTTTTAGGCTATCCTGTAAGTCAGGCAGCTGATATAACTTTCTGTCAGGCAAATCTGGTTCCGGTCGGAGAGGATCAGATACCTCATATTGAACAGACCAGAAAAATTGTGCGTAAATTTAATAATATGTATGGGGAAGTTTTCCCGGAACCGGAAGCACTGATTAGTGATTTTCCCAGATTAATGGGACTGGACGGTAAAAATAAGATGAGTAAAAGTTTAAATAATGCAATTTATTTAAGTGATAGTCAGGAAGAGGTACAGCAAAAGATTATGCAGGCTAAAACTGATCCTGCTCGAATTCATAAAGATGATCCCGGTCATCCTGAAGTTTGTACGGTTTATCATTATCATCAGGCTTTCAACAGTGAGGAGTCAGATGAAATTGCGGAGAAATGTAGAGCCGGTACAATTGGCTGTGTAGCCTGCAAAAAACGTCTGGCTAAAAAAATGAATGCTTTTTTAGATCCAATGCGGGAAAGAAGAAAAAAATATCTCGAAAATCCAGAACTTATTGATCAAATACTTATGGAGGGGACTAAAAAAGCAAGAGAAGAAGCACAAAAAACAATGAATAAAGTTAGAGAAGTAATGAAAATAGACTATTTTAACAAATAAGATTTAGGG
>JBKHFK010000011.1:0-17072 GCA_046540295.1 Halanaerobium sp. | reverse complement strand
TTTTATTTTTAAATAGGCGCGGCACTGCAAATTATATAATCTGTAGAAAATGTGGACATGTGCTTAAATGTGATAACTGTGATATTTCTTTAAACTATCACAAAGAACAGCATAAATTGCTCTGTCACCACTGTGGTCTTGAAAAAGATCTGCCTCAAAAATGTCCGGAGTGCAGCAGCAGCTTTATTTCTCAGGCTGGTGTTGGTACTGAAAAAATAATTGAGGAATTAAAAGAAATTTATTCAGAGGCAGAAATTTTAAGAGTGGACAGTGATCTGGGAGAAAAAGAAGTAAAAAGACGCCTCAACTTATTTAAAAAAGGTAATATTGATATTTTAGTTGGTACTTCAATTTTAATCAGGAATCAATTTTATGAAGACTTGAAATTTGCAGCTGTTATTTCTTCTGATACTGCTATAAATAGTGCTGATTTTAGAGCAGCTGAAAATAATTATTTTTTATTAAAACAGTTAAAAAGTTTACTGGAAAACAGCAGAGAAAGCAGCTTTTTAATTCAGAGTTATGAACCTGATCATTACAGTATTCAGGCAGTTTTAAAAGAGGGTAATAGTTCTTTTTATAAACAGGAAAATAAGATTAGAGAAAATAGAAATTATCCACCTTTCTGCAGACTGTTAAATATTATAATTAGTGGAAAAGAAAAAGAAAAAACTGCTGAACAGAGCAAAAAGCTTTCGCTATTTTTGAACAATTATCGGGATAGATATTCTGAAAAATTAGGGGAAGCTCCCGCGGTTTTAAGCAGGGTCAGGAACAGATACAGATGGCAGCTGCTGTTGAAATTTAATTCAGTTAAAAATAGAGAATATATAATTCAGCTTATCGAAAAAAGATTCATGGAAATTGTGGATGCTGAATCTGTAGAAATTCGTATTGATGTAGATCCCTATCAAATGTTATAATATAATTTAGGAGGTAGATATTATGGCTCTTTTAAAAGTGAGAAAAATCGGTGATCCAGTTTTAAGAAGTAAGGCAAAAGAAATAGATGCAGTAAATAAAAAAACGCTTGATCTTATAGATAATATGTTTGAGACAATGTATGAAGAAGATGGGGTTGGTCTGGCTGCTCCTCAGGTAGGTATCTTAAAAAGAATCGCCGTAGTAGATATACGGGAGAACAATAAAATTGTGCTGATTAATCCAAAAATTATTGAAGAAGAGGGTAAGGCAATTATGGAAGAAGGCTGTTTAAGTATCCCTGATGAAACGGGTGATGTGATCAGGGCTGAAAAAATTAAAGTAAGAACTTTAAATAAAGAAGGTAAAAAAGTTGAGTTTGAGGCAGAAGGATTTGAAGCGAGAGCAATCCAGCATGAGATAGACCATTTAAATGGAGTATTATTTGTTGATAAAATTGTAAAATTTGCGGAGTGATTTGATGAAAATAATTTATATGGGAACACCTGAATTTGCAGTCCCTTCTCTGCTAGCTTTATATAATGATGAGCAGGTTGAAATTGAAGCTGTAGTAACACAGCCTGATCGAAAGAGTGGAAGAGGACAGCAGGTTCATTATTCAGATGTTAAAAAACAGGCACTGGATCTAGATTTAAAAATTATGCAGAGTGAAAATGTGAATCAGAAAGATTTTTTAAAGAAATTAAAAGAATTTGAGCCTGATTTTATAGTTGTGGTGGCTTTTGGCCAAAAGTTAAGCCCGGAGCTGCTTGCAATACCAGAGTATGGCTGTATTAATCTTCATGCTTCCCTGCTGCCGGAATATAGGGGTTCCAGTCCGATTCATAAAGCAATAATTGACGGTAAAAAGATTACCGGCAATACAACAATGTATATGGCTGAAGGCTGGGATGATGGAGATATTATATATCAGCAGCAGGTTGAAATTAAAGAGGATCAAACAGTTGGTGAACTGCACGATAAACTGGCTGCAGAAGGGGCGAAACTACTGCTGAAAACATTAAAGGATGTTAAAGCAGGTAAGGCCCCCCGGATTCCCCAGGATGATTCTGAGGCAACATTTGCCTATAAAATAGATAAATCACTGGGAGAAATTGACTGGAATCAGAGTGCAGAAGATATTCACAATCTGATCAGGGGAGTTAATCCCTGGCCGGGAGCTTACAGTGAACTTAACGGAGAACAGATTAAAATCTGGGAAAGCAGTATAACTGAGGCTGAAAATACTGATTATGAACCGGGAACAATTATTAGAGCCGATCAGAATGATGGTCTGCTTGTTCAGACTGCTGATGGAGTTCTGGCTATAGAAAAACTGCAGCTTCCCGGGGCAAAAAGGCTGGATACTGCTGATTTTTTAAACGGACACCAAATAAAAGAAAAAGCTAAATTTGAATTCAACTAAATTTTAAATGGATTAATTTTTAAGGAGGTAGATTGATGTATCCATTTTTCTTTGATCCAACAATGATTGTGATCATCCCCGCATTATTACTTGCGGTTTATGCTCAATATAAAGTAAAAAACACTTTTAATAAATATAATGAAATACAGCTTAGTTCAAATATAACGGGAGCAGATGCTGCCAGAAAAATTCTGACCCGCAACAAGCTGTCAAATATTGAAATAAGAAAAAGTGATGGAAAGTTAAGTGATCATTATGACCCCAAAAATAAAACACTAAACCTGTCATCAGATGTTTATAATAACAGTTCAATTGCAGCTGTTGGGGTAGCTGCACACGAAGTAGGACATGCAATTCAGGATAAAGAAAATTACAAACCACTTTCTTTAAGGGCTTCACTGGTGCCGGCAGCAAATATTGGTTCCAGTTTTGGTCTGCCGCTTGCTGTTTTTGGATTTTTTATTAGAGCAGATTTTTTGATTATGACTGGTTTTGTTCTTTTTTCGGCTGCATTTTTATTTCATCTGGTAACACTGCCGGTAGAATTTAATGCAAGCAATAGAGCAATTAGTAATTTGAAAAGTACTGATTTGTTAACTGAATCAGAAATAAAGGGTGCTCAAAAAGTTCTTAAAGCAGCAGCTTTTACTTATGTTGCTACTACCCTGGTAGCTCTGGCAAACATGCTCAGAATTTTGCTTTTAGCGGGCCTGGGTGATGATTAATTGTCAAATTTGAGATTGGATATTTTAAAGGCACTGCTGAAAGTTGAAAAGGGCAGCTATTCAAATTTATTACTTGATTCTGAATTGAAAAAAATTGAAGATCAGAGAGATAAAAGTCTTTTTACAGAAATATTTTACGGTGTGATCAGAAACAAATTATATCTTGATCATATTATTGCTAAATTTTCTAAAACTCCACTTGCTAAAATGGATAAAGAAGTATTAATGGGGCTGAGAATTGGGGTTTATCAGCTCCTTTTTCTTGATAAGGTACCGGCTAGAGCTGCCATTTATGAAAGCGTAGAGGCGGTAAAAATAATTCTTCCTGCTTCTAAAAAAGGGGCTGTTTCTTTTACAAATGGAGTTTTAAGAAATATAAATCGTCAGCGGGACAAATTAAGTCTTAATGTTGAAGGCAAAAACCCTGAAAAATATTTATCGATTAAATATTCCTATCCTGTCTGGCTTGTTAAAAGATTTATCAAACAGTATGGGCAAAAAAAAGCTGAGACGATCCTGGTTGCAGGCAATAAGCGGCCGGAAGTAACATACCGCCATAATTCTTTGAAGATGGGTAGAGAAAAATTTTTGCAGCTGCTGGCTGCTGAAGGTATTGAATATGAACAAACGTTTCTTGATTCTTTTTTTAGACTAAAGAAAATAAATAACCCGGCTGCAACTGAAGTTTTTAAAAGAGGAGCAGCCTATATTCAGGGGACTTCTGCCGGACTTGCTTCTTTATTGTTAGATGTAAGAGAGGAAATGGAGGTCTTAGACCTTGCTGCTGCTCCGGGAGGAAAAACAACTCATCTGGCTCAACTAATGAATAACACAGGAGAAATTACAGCCCTGGATATCAGTCAAAAGAGGCTGCAGCTTGTTAAAGAAAATTTAAAAAGGCTCGGTGTTAAAAATGTTAATTTAAAAACGGCTGATGCAGCTGAATATCAGGATAACAAAAAATATGATAGAATACTGGCTGATCTTCCCTGCTCTGGTCTGGGACTGCTAGCTTCTAAACCGGAAATTAAGTGGAATAAAAATCCAGCGGTTATCAAAAAAATGTCAGAACTTCAGTACCAAATTTTAAGTAATAACTTAGCTAAACTTAAAACAGGTGGTAAATTGTTATATTCTACCTGTACTTTAACTAACGAAGAAAACCAGGATTTAGTTGATAGAATTCTGGAAGAAAACAGTGGATTTAATTTGATTGACTTAAATCAAAAATTAAAAGAGTTGAGCGGTCTACATTTAGAAAATAAAAATAAATTTTTGGAACTTTTACCGGGAGAAGTTGAATCGGAAGGTTTCTTTTTTGCATTATTTAAAAAAGTGGAGAGTGATTAAATTTAAGATGAAGGATTTAAAAGAATTAAATAGAAGTGAATTAATAGACGAATTAAAAGAGGCTGGTTTTCCCTCATATAGAGGTGAACAGGTTTTTAACTGGCTCTATAAAAATGGAGTATCTCAAACCGAGGAAATGAAAAATATCCCTAAAAAAATGCGTAAATTTATCGATGAAAATTATAAGTTAACTGATATAGAAGAAATTAATAGAAGTGTTGCTGGTGATGGGACAGTTAAGTATTTATGGCAGTTAGACGATGATCAGAATATTGAAGGGGTATATCTTCCTTTTCCCGAATCAGGCCGCCACAGTGCCTGTATTTCAACTCAGGTGGGATGTGGTCTTGGATGTTCTTTCTGTGCAACCGGAATTGATGGTTTAAAAAGGAATTTAACCACAGGGGAAATTGTTGATCAGGTAATTAAAGTACAACAAGACATCAGTGGTTCTAATTTTGCTGAACCAAGATTAAGCAATGTTGTATTTATGGGAATGGGAGAACCACTTGCTAATTTTGATAATTTAATGAAAGCAGTTGAAATTATAAATGCTGATAATGGTTTAAATATAGGTATGAGGAAAATGACTATTTCTACTGCCGGACTTGTACCGGAGATTAAAAAACTGGCCGAAGTTAATGATCAGATTGGGCTTGCTGTTTCTCTACATGCACCAAATGATCGTCTGCGTAATAAGATCATGCCGATAAATAAAAAATACAGCCTAAACCAGCTGCTGACAGCGGTCTTAGAATATATTAAAAAAACCGGCAGGAGAGTTACTTTTGAATATGTTTTAATGTACAGTGTTAATGACAGCCCTGAACTTTCAGTACAACTGGCAGAATTGCTGAGAGGAATAAATTGTCATGTGAATTTAATTCCAGCCAATCCGGTACCTGAATTGGGTATTGAAAGACCCGTAAAGAAAGTAATTGACAGTTTTTATGAAACTTTAAAAAATAATGGAATCCAGGTTACTTTAAGAAAAGAAATGGGAACTCAAATTGATGCAGCCTGTGGTCAGCTGAAGCGAAAGAAAAATAACTTATAAATTTAAGGGGGAGCAAAATGCGGTTTAAAGCTTTAAGTGATAAAGGAAAAAAACGCGGCACAAATGAAGATAATTTTTTTATCAATGAAGAAATCAATTTTTTTATGGTTGCTGATGGTATGGGGGGTCATGCTGCTGGAGAAGTAGCCAGTCAGATTGCAGTTGATTCTGCTGCAGATTTTGATTTTGATTTATCAGATCCATTAGCTAGTTTGAGCCGCTTAACCTTTGATATTAATCAGGCAATTATTAAAAGAAGTCAGCAAAATAGAGATTTAAAAGGAATGGGAACTACTTTTGCTGCTGTAATTGTTCAGGATCAGAAGCTTTATTATATTAATTTAGGTGACAGCCGCATTTATCTTTATCATAAAACAGATCAAACTCTGAACAAAATTTCTAAGGATCATTCACTGGTTGCTGACCTGCTTCGAAAAGGTGAGATAACTGAGGAGGAAGCTTTTAATCATCCGAAAAAAAACATTGTTACTCAGGCTTTAGGACTGGAGAGAGAGCTTGATCTGGATAAAGGACAGCTCAAAATTTCTAAAGATGATTATATATTATTATGTACGGATGGTCTAACAGACATGATTAGAACAAATAAAATCAAAAAAATATTTACTAAAAATAATAACCAAAAACAGGCAGCAGAAGAACTGCTTCAGCAGGCGCTGGCCAGTGGTGGGCTGGATAATATTACTTTAATAGTTGCTGGTTTTAATGAAAAATAATTATTGTTTAATGATAATTGAGGTGAATTTATGCAGGGTAAGATTTTAAATAACCGTTATAAGATAATTGATGAGATTGGTCGCGGTGGAATGGCAATTGTATATTCAGCCCGAGATACATTATTGGAAAGAAGAGTGGCTCTAAAAATGCTGCGTCCGGAATATAAGTCTGATGATGAATTTATTGATAAATTCAGGCAGGAAGCAAGAGCTGTAGCCAGACTGTCTCATCCCAATGTGGTCAGTATTTATGATATTGTAGTTGATGAAGAGCGAATTTATCTTGTGATGGAAATTGTGGAAGGCAAAACTTTAAAAGATATAATTAAAGAGAAAAATAAACTCTCAATCGCGGAGTCTTTAGAAATTGCTAGACAGATTGCTGCAGCTTTATCTGTAGCTCACGGTAATCAGATTGTCCACTGTGATATTAAACCACATAATATAATCATAAATAGTGAACATGAGGTTAAGGTTACAGATTTTGGTATTGCAAGAGCTGTGAGCAGTTCGACTGTTAGAGTTACCGAAACAGTTGTTGGAAGTGCTCACTACTTTTCTCCCGAGCAGGCAAAAGGTGGGGAAATAAAGGCCTATTCTGATATTTATTCACTGGGAGTAGTTCTTTATGAAATGACAACAGGTGAATTACCATTTCATGGAGACAGCCCAATTTCAGTTGCCTTAAAACATATACAGCAGGAGCCTGTTGAACCGTCAAAGATTAATTCAGATATACCGGAAGAAGTTAACAATCTGATTATGAAGGCAATAGCCAAAGATCCAGCTGAGCGTTTTCAGGATGCTTATGAGATGAGACAGCAGATTACCTATTGTCTAAAAAATTTAAAATCTGGAACTAATAAAACAGCAAAAAAAGTTGATTTTAATCCTGATGAAACAAGGGTTATGAAAAAGTCGGATTTAAATTTCTTGAACAATTCTTCAAAAAACAAAAAGGATGATAGCAAAAATAAGCAAGACAAAAAAGAAAAAAATAATAAAAAAAATAAAGTTAATTTAAAGAAAAATACAGAGAATGATCAAACTGCTAAAACTGATAAGAAAAAAGAGAAAAAGTCCTCAACAGCATCTGGAGAAGAAGAGTCTAAAAATAATAAAATTTTTAAAAAGCCGCTTTTTGTGACAGGAGCAGTTATACTCTTTTTGTTAATTTCTGTTGGCGGGGTAGTTTTCTTCTTCAATCAATATACAAATGTACCTGTGGTCCAGGTACCAGAAATTGAAGGGGAAAGTTTATCAGAGGCCAGAAAAATGGCTTCAGAAGTAGGTCTTAATTTAGTTGAAAATGAGGAAAGAGTTTTTAGTGAAGAAATAGAGTCCGATCATATTGTAAGCCAGCAGCCGGCTGCCGGCGAAAGGGTCAAGCAGAGTCGGCCTTTATATATAACAGTAAGTAAAGGGGCACAGCAGGTTGAAATACCTGATTTTGTTGATAGTTCTCTAAGAGAAGCACTGATTGAGTTGGATAATCTTTCTTTAGAAAGTGGAGATATTCAGTATATATTTAGATTATCTGAAGAACCGGGGACGGTGATTAATCAGATACCTGCAGCTGGAGCTGAAGTAGAAAAAGGGAGTGAGGTAACTCTTTTTGTCAGCCGGGGTGAACGTGATATCTCTGTTAGAATGCCCGATTTAACAGGATTAACTCAATCAGAGGCCTTTAACCTGATTAGAGAAAATGATTTAAATATCGGCCAGGTAAGTGTAGAAAGTTCTGATCGCTTTGCTAATTCTCAGGTTATCTCTCAGAGTGTAAAGGCAGGTGAATATTTACCAAAAGGAATTCCTGTTGATTTTGTAATCAGTCGTGGCTCAGATTCAGATTCGACAGAAGATTTTATTGTAAATAGAATTTCGGTAAATGTCACCGGGTCAGAAAGCAGAGAGGTGAGAATCGAAATTGAAGATGATAACGGTCAGGATCTTGTTTATCAGGCAGAACATGAGCCCGGGGATAATATAGTAAGAGATATTAGAAGTAAGGGTGAAACAGATGTAAAAATTTACTTTGATGATCAATTAATTAAAACAGAAAGTTTCGGGGGCTGATATTTTAAATGAAAGGAATTTTGATTAAATTAATTGGGGGATTTTTCTTTGTTGCTGATCAGAAAAAAAATGTTTATCAGTGCAGGATCAGGGGTAAAATCAGAGATAAAATCTATCCCGGTGATTATGTAGAAATAGATAAAGATAATAAAATTCTGGAAAAATATTATCCCCGCAGAAATTTGCTTAAAAGACCAAAGGTGGCAAATGTTGATCAGGTGGTGATTATGCACTCAATTAAGGAACCTGAATTTAAAGCATCACTTCTGGACCGCTTTCTATTACTGGTTGAAAGCTCTGGCTTTGATCCGGTAATAGTTATTAATAAAATTGATGAGGCTGAAGTCAGTTTTAAAGAGGATTTTGAAGAATTTAAAAAGGCAGGTTATAAAATTTATTTTATCAGTGTTAAAGAAAATAAAAATTTAGATCAATTATTTGCTCAGCTTAATAATAAGATAAATGTTTTAACCGGCCCTTCGGGAGCCGGTAAATCTTCATTTTTAAATAAGGTTATTGAAGATGCTGATTTAAAAACTGCTGCAGTTAGTCGAAAATTAAAAAAGGGGGTTCATACCACCAGAATGGTAGAGTTAATATCTCTACCAAATCAGGGATGGGTTGCAGATACACCCGGTTTTTCTTCAATGTCTAAACTTAATTTAGAAATTGAAGCAGATGATTTATCCTGGTATTTTCCCGAAATTGCAGAATATAATAATCAGTGTAAGTTTAATCGCTGTACTCATCTTCATGAGCCCGGTTGTGTGGTTCAAAAAAAGGTAGAAGAAGGAGAAATTTCTGCCAGGAGATATCAGAGTTACCAGCAGTTATATAATGAATTAAAAGCAGAGGAGAGGAAATATTAATGAAAATAGAATTTGCACCTTCACTTTTAGCATCGGATTTTAGTCAATTAAAAGATCAGCTCCAGCTGGTTAAAGATGCTGATTATCTGCACCTGGATGTTATGGACGGCCAATATGTACCCAATATTACCTTTGGTCCGGGAATAATCAGGGCGATTAGAAAACACAGTCAGCTTTCTTTTGATACCCACTTAATGATCAGCAGACCCGAAAGATACATTACAAAATTTGCGGAAGCCGGTTCGGATATTTTGACTGTTCATTTAGAAGCAACAGATCATATTCACAGAGTAGTTCAGCTGATCAAAGAACAGGACATAAAAGCTGGAGTTTCACTTAATCCGGCCACTCCTGTAGAAAGTCTGGAATTTATTTTGCCTGAACTGGACCAGGTTTTAATAATGTCTGTTAACCCTGGTTTCGGTGGCCAGTCCTATATTCCACAGATGACAGAAAAAATAGCTAAATTAAAAAGAATGATTACCGAAAATAATTACGACTGCAAAATAGAGGTTGATGGAGGAATTAAAACTTATAATCTAAAAGAAATTGTAAATGCAGGAGCTGATATCATAGTAGCTGGATCTGCAATTTTTGGTGCAGCTGAGCCGGCCCGGGCTCTGGAGGAAATGAGGAGTATTGCTGCTGATGTCTAAAAAAAAAGCACTTCTGGTTCTCAATGGTGAGTTTGACTTTGGAAAAGGAGATCTACAGCAGTTTATTAAAAGAACAGAGATAGATTTTATAATTGCTGTTGATGGTGGTGCCAATAAACTTAAGAGTTTAGGGCTGATGCCAGATCTAATTATTGGTGATCTGGATTCAATAACTAATAAAAATAAAAAATATTACAGCCAGCAAAATGTGAAAACAATAAAATATCCTGTCGAAAAAGACCAGACAGATAGTGAGATTGCAGTTGATTACTGCAAAGAAAATGCGTTTAAACAACTGTATTTAGCTGCTGCCCTGGGTGGCAGAATAGATCAGCAGCTGGCCAATTTAAATCTTTTAGAATATATTTATGAACTAAAAATAAGTGCTAAAATCATTTCAAAAAGGATAGAAATTGCCCTGATTGATCATAAAAAAGTATTTACAGACAGAAAGGGTTTTAGGCTGTCTTTAATCCCACAGAGCTATAAGGTTAGTGGGCTAAGTATTACGGGCTGTAAATATAATTTAGACAGTCAGGATATTTTTCGCTCAAAAAGCAGAGGGATCAGCAATTTGATTGAGAGTGAAGAGGCTGAAGTCAGCCTGAAGAGTGGTTTATTAATTTATGTATTAGAAAATTTAGAGTAGATAGCAGAGAGTAAATGGAGGTAATAATGGATATTTATCAAAAAGCATTAAAATTACATAAGGATCATCAGGGAAAGATTGAAGTCAAATCTAAAGTCAGAGTGCGCAGCAGAGAAGAATTGAGCCTTGCTTATTCGCCGGGAGTGGCTGAGCCCTGTCGGGAGATTGAAAGAAATCAGGAAAATATTTATCAGTATACTGCCTACGGAAATCAGGTGGCTGTGGTTTCTTCGGGTACTGCAGTTTTGGGCCTGGGCGATATTGGGCCGAAGGCAGCTCTGCCTGTTATGGAGGGAAAAGCAGTTTTATTTAAAGAGTTTGCAAATGTAGATGCATTTCCCCTATGTGTGGGTACAAAAGAAGTTGATGAGATTGTTGAATTTGTTAAATTATTAGAGCCTACTTTTGCCGGTATTAATTTAGAAGACATATCAGCTCCTAAATGTTTTGAAATTGAAGCCAGATTAAAAGATGAAACGGAAATGGCTATTTTCCATGATGATCAGCATGGAACAGCAATTGTTGTACTGGCAGCAGTACTTAATGCCTTAAAACTGGTCAATAAAAATCTTGCTCAGATAAAGATTGTTGTTAATGGTGCTGGAGCTGCTGCGACCGCGGTATCAAAATTGCTTTTAGATGCAGGAGCAAAAAATTTAATTATTAATGATAAAATTGGAATTTTAAATTCAGAAAATCTAAATCAGTATGATCCCTTGAGGCAGAAATTAATTAAAAGGACCAATCCAGAAGAAATTAGTGGCGGTCTAGCTGAAGCTGTAAAAGGTGCCGATTTATTTATTGGTCTTTCTGTAGGCAATATTTTAAAGGAAGAGATGGTTAAAGCAATGAATAATGATCCCTTAATTTTTGCAATGGCTAATCCCACTCCAGAAATTGAGCCTGAGGCTGCTTTTAATGCAGGGGCTGCAGTTACTGCAACAGGAAGATCGGATTATCCCAATCAGATAAATAATGTACTGGCTTTTCCGGGAGTATTCAGGGGAGCCCTGGATGTGAGAGCTTCCGAAATAAGTGAAGAAATGAAAATAGCAGCTGCAGAGGCAATTGCAGAACTGGCTGCTGATGATCTTAGGGCTGAATATATTATTCCTGATCCTTTTGACCGGAGAGTAGTTCCGGCAGTTGCCCTTGCAGTTGCCAGAAAAGCTATAGAAACAAAACTGGCTGGAATAGAAATAAATGACCAAAAACTGCAGAAAATAATTAAAGCAAAATTAAATAACTTAGATAAAAAATAAATAAGCATAAAGTACTAAAGGGAGCAGAGATATTTAAATATCTCTGCTCCCTTTCTTATCTAAATCTAAATTAGTAAGCCCTTTCGACCTTACCTGATTTAAGACACTGAGTACACACTTTAATTCTTTTTGGTGAACCATCAACAATTGCTTTAACTTTTTTTAGATTTGGACGCTGAGTTCTTTTTGTAGAACTTGTAATGTTACGGCCAACTCCACCTTTTTTCTTAGCTTTACCACGTCTCTGTATGCTATTGGCTTTATTTCCACCTTTACCACAAATTTCGCAGACTCTGGACATAGAAAAACACCTCCTTAATTTATTCACTTTAGCACTTGCCCATTAAGGGCGGCGCTCCATTGGTTTTTGATTTTTTTAGAAACAAGTAATGAGCGCTTTCTAATAAAATTTATCTCAAATTATATTTTAACATAGATAAACAGTCTTTAGCAAGCTAATTAAAGTAATTATAGAAAAATATAAATTTATCTTTGCAGGAAAGTATTAATTTATCTTGAAATAAATATATAAATGAAGATCAATTTTAACAGCTTTTGTTAATTTAATTCTTGCATAGAGTCTTTAGATGAGATAGAATAATTATGTATGAAAAGAGGTGTAAAGAATGGAAAAAGAATTAACTAATGAACTGGGTAAGATAATTATTGATGAAGAGGTAATAGCTAAAACAGCAGGTATTGCTGTAATGGAGTGCTATGGTCTTGTTGGTATGTCTTCCAGAAGTATGCAGGATGGTCTTGCAGATCTTTTAGGCTGGGACAATATTAGTAAGGGTGTTGGTATTGATATTAGTGGAGAAAAGGTTCATCTTGATTTAAATATTATTGTTGAATACGGAACTAATATCCATGAGGTAGCTCATAATGTAATGGAAAGAGTTCGCTATACCCTCGAAAATAAAGTTGGAATAGAAGTTTTAACTATTGATGTTAATGTAAGGGGAGTGAGGGTTGGCGATGCCAATTAATAATAAAGAAAAAATCACTGCAGTAGATGCAGAACAATTTAAAGATATGATGTTTACATCATTATACTGGCTTAAGGAACAGAAGTCTTTTATTGATTCCTTAAATGTATTTCCGGTTCCAGATGGTGATACCGGTACAAATATGTATTTAACTTTTAAAGAGGCAGTTTCCAGTCTGGAAGATAATAGTTCCAGAAGTGTTTCTGAACTGGCTGCTGCCCTTTCTAAAGGGGCTTTAATGGGTGCCAGAGGCAACTCGGGGGTTATACTTTCTCAGTTAATTAGAGGCTTTGCCCAGGCACTTAAAAACAAAAAGAAGATGAGAGTTAATGATTTTGCCAGTGCTCTTAGTAAAGCTTCTGAGATAGCCTATCATGGTGTATTAAGGCCTGTGGAAGGGACAATATTAACCGTTTCTAGAGAAGCAGGCGAAAAAGCTCAGGCAGAAAAAGATTCAGCTGCTGATCTGATAGAATTATTTGAGATTACTATTAAAGCAGCTGAGGAATCACTGGAGCGCACACCGGAACTGCTTGCTGCCCTAAAAGAAGCTGAGGTTGTTGATGCTGGTGGACAGGGCTATCTTACAATTCTTGAGGGGATGCTCAAAGGTTTAAAGGGCGAAAAAATAGAGTTTCAGGCTGCAGCCGCTGAAGAAAAAGTTAGAAAAAGAGCTGAAATTGCAGAAGATATTAAATTTACTTACTGTACTCAGCTGCTGATTGAGATAGACAGCCGCAAGTCTAATATTGACCGTATGATCGATAAGATCAGAAAAGATATGCAGAGCTATGGGGATTCAATTATGGTTGTGGGTAGTGATGAGGTTATAAAAATTCATGTTCACACCAACCATCCCGGTGTTTTGCTGGAATATGGTTTAAAAAAAGGTAAAGTTTTTGATATAAAAATTGATAATATGCGCAAACAGAATCAGGAAAAAGTTCAGCGCGAAAATGAAGCAGATTTTGATCATTCTCAGTTTCATCAGAATAAAAAATCAAGCTCTGCAGCAGTCCCGGTTGAGGTGTCAAAAGAGACTGCTGAATCAGAAAAGAACAGAGAATCTGCTGAAACAGATGCTGAGGCCAATGATAAGCTGGATTCAGTAATTGAGGTAGATAAAAATACGGGTATTATTTCTGTAGCCAATGGTGAAGGTGTTGTTGATATTTTAAAAGAGCTGGGAGCCGATTATGTGATCAAAGGTGGACAGTCAATGAATCCTTCCACCAATGATTTTTTAGAGGTAGTTGAGAGAATGAATACAGATCAGATTATAATCCTGCCCAATAATAAAAATATTATTTCTGCAGCCAAGCAGGTTTCAGAACTGACTGAAAAAGAGATAGCAATTATTGAAACCCGTTCTATCCCCCAGGCAGTAACAGCCCTGATGATTTTTGATGACCAGGCTTCTCCTTCAGAATTAAAGGAAAGCATGGAAGCTGAAATTAAGTATGTAAAAACACTTGAGATAACGCAGGCTGTTAAGGATTCAAAGGTTAATGGCCTGGAAATAAAAAAGGATAGTTATATTGGTTTAAAAGATGGAGATATTCTGGTTAGTTCTGATACTAAAAAAGAAACAGTAATTGATTTATTAAATAAAGTTGCTGAAGATGAAGAATTAGTCACCATCTATTATGGTGAGGGTATAACTGAGGAGCGGGCAGAAGAAATCAAAAAGATTATGGAAGAAAATTTTGATTTCGATGAAATAGAAGTTTATCCTGGAGGACAGCCTCTTTATCCCTTTATAATTTCATTAGAATAGGATGTGTTAATATGATTGCTTTAGTAACAGACAGCACCTGTGATCTACCAGCAGATATTCTTAAAAAATATAAAATTGAGATTGTTCCCCTAACTGTTCATTTTGAAGAAGATACCTATTATGATAAGATTGATCTGAACAGTGAAGAATTTTATAAAATGATGGAATCTGCTGCTGAATTACCAACAACCTCTCAGCCTTCAGTAGGACTTTTTATGGATAAATATCAAAAGCTGTCAGAAGAATATAATCAGGTGATTTCAATCCATTTATCTTCAGCTTTGAGTGGAACCTGTGAGTCGGCAAGACTGGCGGCAGCTCAACTGGATAATCTGGAGGTTGAAATAATTGATTCTAAATCAACAAGCTCCGGATTGGGTTTTATGGTTCTGCATGCCGCGCAAATGATAAAAGAAGGTAAAAAACTTAGAGAAATTAAAGAGGATGTTTTAAAGGAAAGAGAAAAGTTAACAATTTATTTTACTGTTAACGAACTAACTTATCTAGAAAAAGGTGGAAGAATTGGCAGAGCTCAGGCCTTTTTAGGCAGTATTTTTAATTTTAATCCAATTTTAGAACTTTCTGCTGCTACAGGTGAAATTACTCCCCAGGGAAAAATAAGGGGTTATAAAAAGACCAATCAAAAGATGGTAAATTTAGCTTTAGAAACTGCTGCCGGCAGTGAAAATGTGAATTTTGCTTTTTTTTATGGTAAGGATAGTGATAATTATGAGCAGTTTAAATATCTTTTTCAGACTGAATTAGATTCTCAAAGCAATTTAAACTATCATATTCTGGAAAATAAAATTGGTACTGTTTTAAGTTCTCATACCGGTCCCTTAGTTTATGGAATTGTTATTTATAGAGGAGAATTATTAGAAGAATGAAATTAAAACTTTCGGATGAAGTTCAATTTGTTAAAGGTGTTGGGCCTAAATGGGCCGAGCGCCTTTCAAAATTAGAGATAAAAACAGTTAGAGATCTTCTATATTATTTTCCCAGAGAATATGAAGATCGCAGTCAGATCAGTCAGATAAAATATACTGCTGTGGGAGAACAGGCCAATTTTAAAGTTGAAGTTTTAAAAACTGATTATCAAAAAATAAGACATAATCTTGACCTGCTGCGGGTAACTTTTTCTGACGGCAGTGATGTAGTAAATGGTATCTGGTATAATCAGGCTTATCTCAGGGATCAGTTTCAAAAAGGAGATAAGTATATCATCAGCGGCAAAATAAGCGAAAAAAACTGGCGCAAATACAAAAGAAAAGAAATAAACAATCCTGTTTATGAAAAATTGGGGTCTGATGCCTCAGTTTTAAATACAGGCAGGATAGTACCTATTTATTCCCTGACAGAAGGAATTACTCAGCGCCGACTGCGGCGTGTAATTGCCAATGCAATAAAAAGTCATGGTTTTTTGCTCAAAGAAAAACTACCTGAGTCAATATTAAAGGAGCATAATTTTCCTGATTTGAAAACATCTATTCTGGGGATGCATTTTCCTAAAAATGAAAAGCATCATCAGTTTTCCCGACAGAGGATGGCTTTTGAAGAATTTTTTTATTTACAGCTTTATGCTCTGGAAGAGAAGAAAAAATATAATGAACTTCAGGGTATTCAGCACCAGTTTAAAGAAAAAGAAAGCAGCAAATTTTTAGATGGACTTGATTTTGAACTGACTGCTGCTCAAAAAAGAGTTAGTTTAGAGATCAAAAAAGATATGGAATCCAAAAAGACTATGTCAAGGCTGCTGCAGGGTGATGTGGGTTCTGGTAAAACTGTTGTTGCTGCTCTGGCACTGCTGCAGACGATTGCCAATGGTTTTCAGGGGATCTTTATGGCTCCAACTGAAATACTGGCAGAACAGCATTTTTTAAATTTCAAAGAACTTTTAAGAGATTTTGATTATAATATACATTTACTGACAGGGAGTATTAAAACTGCTGCCAGGGAGCAGATTGAAGCTGAAATAGAAGCTGGTAAAACAGATTTGATTATCGGTACTCATGCTTTATTTCAGGAAAGTTTAAATTATAATAATCCCGGTCTAATTGTAATTGACGAACAGCACCGTTTTGGTGTTGAGCAGCGCCACAGTTTGAAAGAAAAGGGTGATAGTCCTGATTTATTGATAATGACTGCAACTCCAATCCCAAGATCAATGGCGATGCTGATTTATGGTGATCTGGATTTATCGGTTATTGATGAGATGCCGCCGGGAAGAAAGAAAATTGCTACTTTCTGGAGAAGAGAAAACAGGAGAAAACAGATATATGCTTTTTTAAAAGAAAAAATTGAAGAAGGCAGGCAGGCCTATATTGTCTGTCCTTTAATTGAAAAATCCGAAGAAATGCCGGAACTGCTGTCGGCGGAAGAGTTATATAATGATCTGCAGTCTGGATTTTTAAAAGATTATAAGCTTGCTTTAATCCATAGTGCTGTTCCTTCGGATGAGAAAAAGGTGATTATGGAAAAATTTAGAGATGGGAAAATAGATGTCCTGATAGCTACAACTGTAATTGAAGTTGGAGTGGATGTCAGTAATGCCAGCATCATGGTTATTGAAAATGCAGAAAGA
>JBKHFK010000010.1:0-17528 GCA_046540295.1 Halanaerobium sp. | reverse complement strand
ATTGATGATTATACAATTAAATTTATTTTAAGTGAACCGTATTCTCCTTTTATTCTGGGAATGACCTTTGGTATTATTCCAAAAGAATATGCAGAAGAAGTAGGAGACGAAGAATTGGGACGTAATCCTATCGGTGCCGGTCCTTTTAAAATGGAAGAGTGGGATTCAGGTAATCAGATAGTTTTATCAGCTTTTGAAGATCACTGGAATAAGGTTCCAAATATCAAAGAACTTGTTATCAGATCAATTCCAGAATCTGCAACTCAGGCAATGGAGCTGCGCAGTGGTGGTATTGACTTTGGTGTAAACCTTGATGTAGGACAGCTTGATTCATTTAAGGATAACTCTGATTTTCAGGTTAAATCAGCTGCCGGTGCGGGTATTAACTTCCTGGGTTTCAATTTTGAGATGGAGCCAACTCAGGAGCGCAAATTCAGAGAGGCTGTAATTCAGGCAGTTCCTTTTGACGAGATTATTCCCCAGGTTTTTGGTATTTTAGGTGAGAGAGCATATTCAATGCTGCCGCCTACACTCTGGCCGGAAGATAGAGAATTTTTAAAAGAAAATGCTGTTGGTTTTGATCCAGAAGCTGCAGCCCGGAAATTTGAGGAATTAAAAGCAGATGGTGTGATTGAAGATGATTATGTTGCAGAAATTTATGTTTCAAACAGCAGACCAAATCAGGTTAAAACAGCAGAGGCCATGGTTACTGCTTTAAATCAGGCAGGACTTGATGCAGAGGTGCAGGCCATGGAATTTGGAACAATGTGGGATATGCTGGGTCGTGGCGAAATCGGAATCTTCTTTTTAAGATTTGTTTCTGACCCTGACCCTGATTACTGGCTGTACAGATTCTTCCAGTCTGAGGGATCTCTAAACAGAGCTTTTTATGAAAATGAGGAAGTTGATCAGTGGTTAGAAGAAGCAAGAGCAACTTCTGAGCAGGAGGAAAGAGAAGAACTTTACAATAAAGTTTTAAGAAAAGTATTAGTTGAGGATCTTGTCTTCCATCCACTTGCTCATTCAACTCAGATCTATGTAATGCAGGATAATGTAAGAGAACTTGAGCCCGGTAATTCACTTCTAATTCCACTGGTTACTCCTTCAGCCAATGTTTATAAAGAAGAATAACAGAGGAATTAAATAGATCAAAGCAAAACAGGTAATTTTACAGAAGAAAAGATAAATCATTAAATTACTATGCAGATAGATTAATCTATCTGCATAGTCTTTTTAGAAAGAGGTGAACAATTTGTTTGCTTATATAATTAAAAGACTGCTCTGGTTGATCCCGGTTACAATTGGTGTTTCTTTAATTTTATTTGGAATTATGCAGCTTGTACCCGGTAATCCAGCGGCTATAATGCTGGGGACCAATGCAACACCAGAAGCAGTAGAGACTTTAAATGAAAAATTTGGTTTTAATGAACCTTTTCATATTCGCTATTTTTTAATGCTTAAAAATTTTATAACAGGAGAGCTGGACTCAGTTTATTACGGAGATCAGGTAATTAGTATTATTGGTAGACGTCTGACAGCAACAATCGAATTAGGTTTACTTTCACTAGTTATCGCTGTTATAGTGGCAATCCCTACAGGTGTAATTGCAGCGGTAAAAAAGAATTCTTTATTTGATCTTTTTAGCATGTTTATTGCTACAATTGGTATTTCAGTGCCGGCATTTTTTACGGGTATTATTTTCATCTATTTATTTTCTGTTCTTTTTCCATTTTTTCCTTCTTCGGGTTATGGAGGTAGAATCTGGACTTTAAGTGGTTTAAGGCACTTAGTTTTGCCGGCTTTTGCTTTGAGTACAGTTATGATTGCTTCAACCAGTCGAATTACCAGGTCTTCGATGCTTGACATTATGAAAGAAGATTATCTGGTAACAGCCCGCTCTAAGGGGGTTGCTGAAAAAATAATTATTTTAAAACATGCTTTTCGCAATGCTTTGATTCCGATAATTACCAATATCGGAAATCAGCTGGCTATGATGTTTGGAGGGGCAATTTTAATTGAGTCAGTTTTTGCCTGGCCTGGAGTAGGAAGACTGGCAGTTAGCGCTGTTGAAGCCAGAGATCAACCGCTGGTATTTGGCTCAATCTTAATTTTATCGATCCTCTTTGTTTTAGTTAATCTGCTGGTGGATATAATATATGTCTTTATAAATCCCCGGATTAGCTATAAATAGCAGTAGAATGAGGTGTTGAAATTTGAAAAAGAAAATTATTTTATTTATACTATTATTAATTCAAATATATGTAAGTTATCAAAACTGGATTATAGAGGGCAAAGTCTGGAGCAGTCTGGAATATAAATTTGCTACAGGTTTTTCTGTGCTTCTGCTGCTTATACTCCTACTTTTGTTATTTAAAGACAGTATTTTTCTTAAGTTTAAAGAAAATACTCTGTATGCAAAAATGTTAAAAGAGTTTAATAAAGGATATGGCGGTAAAATTGCAGTTATAATACTGGCTTTAATATTTTATGCAGCTTTTATGGCACCTTTTATTGCTCCCTATTCCCCGACTGAAATTGATTACAGCAATATGACATATTCAGCTCCTTCTTTAGAGCACTGGTTTGGCACTGATGATTTTGGGAGAGATGTTTTTTCCAGGGTTCTTTACGGAGCTCGTATTGCGCTGGGAGTAGGTTTTGCCGCAGTTTTAGTTAATGCCAGTCTTGGAGTAACTTTAGGACTGCTGGCCGGGTATTATGGAGGGAAAGTTGACATGATAATTATGCGTCTGGTTGAGATCTGGAATTCTATTCCCTTCATTCTGCTGGCTCTGGCGATTATTTCTGCTCTGGGAACAGGAATATTTAATATAATAATTGCTGTTGGAATAACCGGTCTAATTAATTTTTCCCGTCTGACCAGATCGGTTGTTTTTCAGATAAAAGAAAAAGAGTATGTATCAGCAGCCAAAGCCCTGGGGGCAAGTGATTTAAGAATTTTATATAATCATGTCTTACCCAATTCCATTTCTTCGCTGATAGTACTGGCTACTTTGAGAATAGGTATTTCAATTTTAGTAGTTGCGGGTTTAAGCTTTTTGGGTCTGGGAATTCAGCCTCCAACTGCAGCCTGGGGAACCATGCTAAATCGAGGTCAGGAGTATTTAGTCCAGGCACCATGGATGTCTATTTTTCCCGGTCTGGCAATTATTATTACAGTTTTAAGCTTTAATCTGCTGGGAGATGCTCTGCGTGATGCTCTTGATCCCAGACAGTTGGATTAATTGCAGCTGCTGTTTTCTGAATTAATTTTTTCCAAAAAAAAGATTGAAAAGAGGCAAAGTTATTATGTTACAGGAGGAAGATGAAGTTAAAAATCAGAGTCAATTTTTAAAAAAGTTAAATGATTCAAGTTTAAAATCTGGAGTAAAAGATGCAGTACCTATTATTTTAGGCTATCTTCCAATTGGTATTGCCTATGGAATGCTGGCTGTCAATAAGGGTTTAACTCCACTGCAGACTACAGCAATGTCTATTTTTGTTTTTGCAGGCTCAGCCCAGCTGGTTTCAATTGAAATGATTGCTGCTGGAGCTGCAGTAGCGGCTATAGTTGCTATGACTTTTTTAGTCAATCTGCGCCACCTTTTACTATCGGCATCTTTAAGTCTGCATCTTAGAGATTTACCCGTTTATTATTATCCCTTTTTGGGTTTTTTAGTAACCGATGAGTCTTTTGCAGTTGCTATGAGTAAAATAGGGAGCAAAAAGAAAAAACAGAGATATTTTCTGGGGCTTGGTTTTACGGCCTATCTGGGCTGGGTTTTTAGTTCTGCCGCAGGTGCTTTTTTAACCGGATTTATTAACCCGGGTAATGGAGGAGCTCTGGACTATGTTCTGCCGGCAATGTTTGTAGTGCTGCTGGTAATGCAGATTAGTTCCAGGAGTGAAATAATTGTTGCTGTTTTTTCGGCTTTTTTATCACTTTTTTTTGCTCTAACAATTGCCGGCAGCTGGAATATAATTTTAGCAACAATACTGGCGGCTTCTTTAGGGGTGTATATCAGTGGAGACAATTAATTTTGTACTAATGACTGCAGGAATGGTAATTGTAACCTTTATTCCAAGAGTTTTACCTTTATCACTGCTTGGAAATAAGGAGCTTCCCGAAAAAGTAATACTCTGGTTAAGCTTTATACCGGCAGCTGTACTGGCAGCTTTACTTGCTCCTTCGATACTGTTAAGAAACGGCAGCCTTTATTTAAGTCTGGAAAACACATCCCTTGCTGCTTTTTTCCCGACTTTAGTGCTTGCATATAAGACTAAAAACATCTTTTATACTGTCAGCGGGGGTTTAGTTTTTTATTTGATATTATCGTTTATATTTTAATAGTTAATTTAGCGGGTACATATTTTAAAATGAAAACAAAATTTAAATTGGGGGATTTAAAATGGAAATTAAAGTTGATTTATTTAGTGATACAGGTACCAGACCGTCTCAGGATATGAGAAGATTTATGGCCGAAGCAGAAGTTGGAGATGAGCAGCTGGGAGAAGATCCGAGTGTTAACCGCCTCTGCCGAATGACTGCTGAAATGCTGGGTAAAGATGATGCTGTATATTTACCTTCAGGATTGATGGCAAATCAGATTTCTTTTGCTGTCCATACCAGTCAGGGTGATGAGATAATTATGGATCAGACCGCGCATCCAGTTCACTATGAGAGCGCAGCTCTGGCTGTGATTTCCGGTGCCTCAATAAAACCACTTAATGGTGTTGGGGGAATTTTTACTGCCGGACAGGTTGAGGATGCGATTAGAGAAAAAGATTACCACAGCCCTCAGACAAGGGTGATTTCAATTGAGCAGACTACAAATCTCGGTGGTGGCCGTATCTGGCCAGTAGAAAAAATTAAGGAGATTGCAGAGCTTGCCCTGGAAAATGATCTAAAAATGCATATGGATGGAGCCCGGATGTTGAATGCTGCTGTTGAGGCAGAAGTAGACCCGGCTGAATACGGTCAGTATTTTGATTCAATCTGGATTGATTTAAGTAAAGGGCTCGGTGCTCCTGTTGGCTCAGTGCTTGCCGGCTCAGCAGAATTTATAGAAGAGGCGCGTTTCTGGAAACAGAGGCTGGGCGGAGCCATGAGACAGGCAGGAATTATTGCTGCCGGAGGTATATTTGCTCTGGAACATAATGTAACCCGATTAAAAGAAGACCATAAACATGCTAAAATGCTGGCAGAAACTATTGCTGATCAGAGGGGTCTGGAAATTGATCCGGCTGCAGTTGATACTAATATTGTACTTTTTTCTGTTGCAGATGGAAAGGCAGATTTATTTGCCGATAAACTTTTAGAAAAAGGAATTAGAGTCAGCAGACTGGAAGGTAAACTGCGTGCTGTGACCCATTTAGACTTAAGTTTAGAAGATATTCGTTATGCGGTAAAGCATTTTGAAAAAACCGCCAGAGAAATTTTTGCTTAAATTAAATTTAAAAAAAGGCAGGATTTTAGATTCCTGTCAAGAATATTTTAATATGACCCAATTAATTTATCAATAACTTAACTTTATTAAATTTCAAAGAGGAGAGTGAGTCCAATGGAACAGGTGTATGAAAAAAAGCGTGAACAGCTTCTTAGTGATCTCAGTGATATGAGTGAAGTTGCAGAGGAAATGCTGCAGAATGTTATTAAAGCAATGGATGATTTAAATGCTGAAAAAGCTCATGAAATAATTGAAAGAGATGATGTTCTGGACAATTATTTAATCACTATTGAAGAAGAAGTCTCACGCTTGTTGACCCTGGATCAACCCCTGGCTTCTGATACCTGGTTTAGTATTGCAATGATTAAAATTGCAAATGATTTAGAAAGAATTGGAGATCAGGCAACAAATATAGCAGAAATTTTACTTGAATTAAAACATGATGGGATTATTAAACCACTGGTTATGATCCCAGAACTTGCTGATATTGTAACTGATATGCTGGATGTAGTTTTAGAATCATTCTCTACCCGGAATTCCGACCTGGCAGAAGCTGCCTGCAGAATGGATGAGAAAGCAGATAATCTTTATGAAGATATTTATTATAAAGCTATTAAAGTGATAAGTCAAAAAGAAGATAGAAAAGAAATTAAGAAGATAGTTCAACACATCAATTTAGCTAAGGCACTGGAGCGCGTTGGCGATCATGCCACTAATATTGGTGAGGAGACTATCTTTATTGTTACCGGTAAAAGAGTTAAGTATTAAATATATTATTTATTAAGTAGGGAATATAAAAATTAAATATAACAAATAAAAGACGGCCTGTATTTTTACAGGCCGTCTTTTTATGGATAAGTATTAACTTTTTAGTAAAATAAAACTCCACCTGGACCAATTGGTAGACTAAAGACAAACCAAATAATCAGCAGTAATGTCCAGCCGATCATAAAGGCTATAGAATAGGGTACCATTGTTGAAATTAAAGTACCAATTCCAATATCTTCATCATACTTTTTGGCAAAGGCAATAATAATTGCAAAATAGGGCATCAGGGGAGTAATAATATTTGTTGTGGAATCACCAATTCTGTATGCCATCTGGGCAAATTCTGGAGAATAACCGAGCTGCATCAACATTGGTACAAATACAGGTGCCATAATGGCCCATTTAGCAGAGGCACTTCCAATAAAGAGGTTAATAAAGCCAGCTACTATAATAAACAGAATAATTAAAGGTAGTCCGGTAAAGTTAATTGACTGCAGAAATTCTGCACCACCAATTGCCAGAATAGTTCCTAATTTTGACCAGTTAAAATAAGCTACAAACTGACCGGCTGCAAAGGCAAGGGTGATATATCCTCCCATACCAGCCATAGTTTCATCCAAATATTTTGCTATATCATCACTATTTGCAATTGAACCGGTTTTCTTACCATAAGCCAGTCCTGGTACAAAAAAGAAGATAGCAATTAAAGGAACCATACCTCCAACAAAGGGAGTTGAACCCATTATTAAATTACCTTCATCACTTCTTAAAATTCCATTTTGAGGAACAGTCATCAGTAAAATAATTACCAGAGTAATTCCCAGCCAGATTAATGCTGATTTAATTCCTGCATTTTCTTCGTCTGTAATTTCTTCTAATTCTTGTTCATGTTCGCCCTCATATTCTCCAAAACGAGGAGCAACAATGTTTTCGGTCACCCAGGTACCAATAATTGTAACGAGAAAGGTTGAGGCCACCATAAAGTAATAATTTACTGTTGGTGGAATAGAATAACCTGAATCAATAAGCTGAGCTGCTTCCTGAGAGAGGCCGGCCAGTAATGGATCCAGAGTTGAGATCAGCAGATTGGCACTAAAACCTCCAGAGACACCGGCAAAAGCAGCTGCCAGCCCAACAAGTGGATGTCTGCCTTTAGCAGCAAAAATTACTGCTCCCAGAGGTACTAAGACTACATAACCAGCATCTGAGGCTATATTGGACATAACTCCCGCAAAAATTACAACAGCTGTAATATATTTATCAGGTGCACTTAAAACTGTTTTTTTAAGTACAGCAGAAATTAAGCCTGACTTTTCTGCAATTCCAACACCCAACATTGCTACCAGTACTACACCCAGCGGAGCAAAGCCGGTAAAATTACTAACCGCTTCAGTAAATATTCTTCGTATACCATCTTTTGAAAGTAAATTGACAGCTCTAATAGTTTCTTCTGTACCCGGATGGGTTACAGCTACATCAAATAAACTGACAAACCAGGATAAAACTAATACAAATGCTGATAAAATAAAAAATAAAATAACGGGATGAGGCAGTTTGTTTCCGGTTCTTTCGATTCGATTTAAAAAGCGATCTGTTAAACTTAAATTCTCTTTGTTATTTAACATAATTTCCTCCTTCAAATTTTTAAGAATTTAATATTTTAAAAAGACAAAGTGAGCAGGTTTTTAATTTACATATTATAGTATATTAAATTTATAGGATTTTTTCAAATTTTATCAAAAACGATTTCGAAAAGAAGAACGCAGTCCTAATTTTTAAGCTTTTATACTGCAGAATTTATAACTGCTTTTTTTACTACTTCTGCAGCAGTAATCCCAATCTGATTAAGGTCAGCCTGAACCTGGTTGGAAGCCAGAGTGAAAATACTGTCACCATCTAAAAGAGTGTGGACAGGATAAATTGTCCTACTTAAACCACTGTGAGCCATCATGGAAACACGGTTGGCTTCTGCTTTATTTAAACTGGCATTGGTTGCCACCACAATCAGAGTTGTATTTTCTCTCATAAAACCCAGATTGATTTCTGCCTGATTGATAATTTGCTTTTCCGTATCGATAAAATTTCCATTTTGATCTCTGGCTCCAGCTATAATTTCTCCATTTTCAGGATTTTTAAGATCTCCAAAGGCATTAACAACTGCCAGAGCAGAAACAATCAGCTCACCTGTTTTTTGAGCAGCATGTCCGAGTACAGTTTTACCTGCATTTCCCATTCCCATAATTTTGCCGCAGGTAGCACCGGCAGCAGCACCAATACTTTTAGCTGGCAGGGCGGAAGTGCCGGCATTAATACAGGCCTGATAGGCCATTTTCTGATCCGGATAATCATCACTTTTGTATTCTAAATCATAGATAACTGCCGCCGGGACTATGGGTACAACACCACCAGCGGTTTGAAAGCCAGTATTTTTTTCTTTTAAATATCTCATAACTCCACCGGCTGCATCAAGTCCGTAGGCACTACCCCCACTTAAGAATACAGCATTAGCTTTATCAACTGCAGCTCTGCTGTCAGTTAGAGCGATTTCTCTGCTTCCCGGTGCTCCACCCCGTACTTCAGCTCCAATTGTAAAGTTGCCGTCAGCTAAAATTACTGTACAGCCAGTCCCAGCCTCCTGGTCATCAGCATTACCAACCTTTATTCCCTGAACAGCTGTTAAATCATTATTCATTTTTTTTCCTCCTAGAAGTATGATTTTTAAATTAATTACAATTTTAATTTTGATTATTTATCTCATCTGTTATTATATCTTTTAATCTGAAATTCACCAAATAATAATAAAATTATTTTTAGCAGGATAATTTTGAGAAATGTCTAAATATTTAGCATAATATTTTTTTAAAGAAGCAGGAAAATCGATTTTTATCACAAATAATATATATGAGAAGAAACAATTTTCAAAAAATATGGAGGTGGAATTTGTGAAGTTCAAAAAATTATCTATTACTTTATTAACTCTGATTTTAGTGATGACCCTGTCTTTTACTATTCTGGCGGAAGAGGTTGACTTAAGGATTTATCATATTAATGATGTTCATTCCAGAGTAGAAGAGGATGACTATGCCGGCAGTATGGGTTATGCAAAAATGGCAACTTTGATTAAGGAAGCCAGAAGGGAAATGGAAAATGTGATGTTTTTAGATGCAGGAGACAGCTTTCACGGTCAGACTATTGCCAATATAAATGAGGGTGAATCGATCAGCCATATTTTAGATTTAATGAAGCTTGATGCTCTGACCCTGGGAAATCATGATTTTAATTATGGTCAGGATAGATTAGAAGAATTAGATGAGATGAGTAATTTTCCTTTTTTAGCTGCTAATTTAGTTAGAGAAGATGAAGAAGAAATACCATATACAAAAGATTATATTATTAAAGAATATGATGGGGTAAAGGTTGGTATATTTGGCCTGGCAACTCCTGAGACAGCCTATAAAACACATCCTAAAAATGTAGAAGGCTTAGTTTTTGAAAATCCATTAGTTTCAGCTAATGAAGTTGTAGATGAGTTAGAAGATCAGGTTGATGTAGTTGTTGGCCTGACTCATTTAGGTATTAGTGAAGGCAGTGAATATACCAGTGAAATGGTGGCAGAAGAAGTATCCGGTATTGATTTAATTATTGACGGTCACAGTCATAATGTTTTAGAAGAAGGCATGATGGTTAATGATACGATGATTGTAATGGCTGGTGAATATTCGAAATATCTTGGTTATGTAGATTTAACTGTTGATAGTGGTAATGTAACTGATTTAAAGGCTAATTTAATTCCCAGGGAAGATACAGCAGATGTTGAAGAAGATTTTATAATTTCTAAAGTTATTGATAGAATAAATAGAGCCAATGAAATAATTACTTCTCAGGTAGTTGGTGAAACTGCTGTAGAACTTGATGGAGCCAGAGAAAATGTTCGTACCGGTGAAACAAATCTTGGTAATTTAATTACTGATGCTATGAAAGATAAATTTGATGCAGATGCAGCAATTACCAATGGTGGAGGAATCCGTGCTTCAATTGAAGAAGGAGAAGTAACTCAGGGTGATGTTATCACAGTACTTCCATTTGGTAATACAACAATGTTAATGGAATTAAGTGGTGCTGATCTGAGAGCTGCTTTAGAGCATGGTGTTTCCGAATACCCTGCAACTGAAGGATTATTCCCACAGGTTTCTGGAATTAAATTTACTTTTGATGGTGATGCAGAAGCTGGAAATAGAATTCAGAAAGTATGGGTTGGCGGAGAAGAACTGGATGAAGATAAAATGTATACAGTGGCTACTAATGACTTCATGAAAGCTGGTGGAGATGGTTATTCAATGTTTGAAGATGCTCCTATAGTTAGTGAAGCTGGAGGTTTAGAAGAAGTATTAATGGAATACATGGAAGCTAATGCTCCTGTAGCTCCAGAAGTTGAAGATAGAATTATAGCTGAATAAAACGTACTAGTGCCGTGTATAATTCGATATAAGTCGAAAAAAGTCGAAAACAAAAAAGCCTCCACTCATTATTCTGAGTGGGGGGGTTTCTGGTTTAAACTTTCAAATATAGTTTATACTTTACAAATGTCATAAAATTAGATAAAATCAAGCTGTAATTTAATATATTAAAGTAATAAAATAAAAAGAGGAGGTTATTATTATTAGTGGAGAAACAGTAGGTTTTTTATCAATTATTCCACCTTTACTGGCAATTTTATTAGCGATGTATACCAGAGAAGTACTTATTTCTTTATTTGCTGGAGTCTGGTCAGCAGCTTTGATTATCAGCAGCTGGAATCCTGTCACAGCAACTTCATTGTCCCTGCGCTGGATTGTGAATACCGTTAATGATCCCTGGAATGCAAAATTTTTGATACTTATTATGCTGATGGGAGCAGGTGCTGCTTTAATTTACAAATCCGGAAGTGTGCTGGCTTTAGAAAATTGGATGGGCAGTGCAGTTAAAACTTCAAGAGATTCGCAGATTTTAACCTGGATGATTGGAATGTTTATTTTTATTGATTCCTATACCAGTACAATTGTGACTGGAAATGCGACTCGAGATGTTAGTATAAAAAATAAAACATCCAGAGAAGCACATTCATATATTCTGGATTCTACAACTGCTCCGGTAACCACTTTTGGACCTGTTTCAAACTGGATTGGCTACCAGGTCTCTATGATAGCAGCTGGTTTTGCTGCTGCTGACATAACGGCTGAGCAGATCGGGATTACTCCCTATGCAGTTTTTCTGCGTTCAATTCCCTGGAATTTTTACTGCCTTTTGGCCTTTTTTATGGTTGGTTTTGTTGCAATCACCCAGAGATATTATGGACCGATGCTGGATGCAGAGTGGCGTTCGCGTAAAGAAGGGAAATTAATGAAGGATGGAGCTGAAGCCCTGTCAGATATCAGTACTGATGTCGGAGAGCAGAGTGAAAAGAATCCAAAACTGATCAACTTCTTTTTACCGATTATTTCTCTGTTAGTTGTCAGTGTATTTTCCATGTGGTGGCTGGGAGAAGGTTATCAGTCAGGTGTCAGTATTGCAGAGGCTTTTCAGGAAACTGATATTGCACTGGCATTACTATATGGTTCATTTGCTTTTGTCTTTTTTGCCTTTATTGGATCCCTTTCTTATAAGACAATGTCCTTAAGTGAGGCCAGTGATGCAGTGATTGATGGATTTAAAACTATGGTTATCGCTGCGGCAATTATTATTTTGGCCTGGACAATTGGATATGCAACTGATCAGGTGGGGACTGCAGATTATGTAGTTAATATTCTAATGAATATTGGTCTACCGGGTCGAGCGCTGCCGATAATTATCTTTTTAGCAGCAATGTTTATTTCCTTTACTACAGGAACTTCCTGGGGAACAATGGCTATTCTGACTCCGATTGCTGTTTCCACAGGCTATGAACTGGTAGGATTCAGTATTGTGCCTGTCCTGATGGGAGTACTATTTGGGGGTGCAATCTTTGGTGACCATGTATCACCGATTTCTGACACAACTGTTATGTCATCAATTTTTGCCGGTTCTGACCATATTGATCATGTTACCTCTCAAATTCCTTTTGCTCTGACAGCGGCGGGAGTTACAGTATGTACTCTAATTTTATATGCCCTAGGGATTAACTCTGTTGTTATTTTATTGACAGCAGCTTTTGTGCTGACTGTAATTGCAACTGTTTTATTTAATAAGTATGATGCAGAAAGAAAGGATCTGCCGGAGGTCATGCCAACTGCAGAAGAAATTAAAGCTGGAAACACCAGCGGGAGTAAAGAAAAGATCTTTAATAAAATTACAGTTGCTGCTGTTAGTTTTTATTTAATTTACATGGTCAGTATTTTTCTTTTTGCAAATTTAGCATCATAAAAATCTAATTATAAATATAGAATTTCTTAATTAAATAATATTTAGACCCCTGTTAATTTGAGGCTGATTTATTAATAGCCCAGGTAAACAGGGGTTTTTGCCTTTATTAATAAAAATATGTGAAAATAATTATTTGTTTATAAATTCGATATAGCGTAATTTTTCTGCTATAATAATGAGTAGATTGCTCAGTTTAAAAGGTTTGGAATGATAAAGGAGTTATTGATAAATTAAATGAAAAAGAATAAAGAAAATTTGACTGAAGAAAAATTAGAAAATCCCCGGGATCAGTTTATGGTTATTTCTAGATCTGATATGAGAAAAAGGGGCTGGAATAAACTGGATTTTATAATTATCAGTGGTGATGCCTATCTTGACCATCCATCTTTTGGAACAGCTATTATTGCTAGAGTGCTGGAAGATGCTGGTTTTAAGGTGGGGATAATCGCTCAGCCTGACTGGCGCTCAACTGCTGATTTTAAAAAATTGGGTGAGCCAGAATATGGATTTTTAGTTTCAGCCGGGAATATGGATTCGATGGTTAATCACTATTCTGTTAATAAAAACCGCCGCAGTTATGATAATTATTCACCCGGAGGAGAAAGTGGACACCGACCTGATCGGGCTACTATAGTTTACAGTAACCGGCTGCGGGAGGCCTATGGTGATATCCCGATAATTATTGGTGGTATTGAAGCCAGTCTGCGCCGTTTTGCCTATTATGACTATTGGGATAACAGTGTGCGCCGTTCTATAATTTTTGACAGCAGAGCTGATCTTTTAGTTTATGGAATGGGCGAAAAACAGATTTTAAAGATTGCTGAAAATTTAGAAGCTGGACTTGATATTAAATATATAAATTATCTGCCGGGAACAGTTTTTATTGCAGATGAACTGGATTCATTATATGATTATGAGCTTTTGCCTTCCTATGAGGAAGTTAAAAATAATAAGAAACAGTATGCTTATGCCTATAAAATAGAATATTTAGAGCAGGATCCAGTCCGCGGCCAGCAGCTGGTACAGCAGCACGGCAACCGCTATTTAGTACAGAATCCACCGGTTGAGCCGCTTGATCAGGATGAGCTGGATCATATTTATTCACTGCCCTATCAGCGTGATTACCACCCGATTTACAAAAATCAGGGAGGGGTACCGGCAATTAAAGAGGTTAAGTTTAGTCTGGTCAGCAGTCGGGGCTGTTTTGGTGCCTGTTCATTCTGTGCTATATCTTTTCATCAGGGAAAGATGATGACAGCCCGCAGTAAAAAATCACTGCTTGCAGAAGCAAAAAAGATTACTGCAATGGATGACTTTAAAGGTTATATCCATGATGTTGGTGGACCAACAGCCAATTTCCGCCAGCCCTCCTGTACTGATCAGCTTTCGCGAGGTATGTGTAAGGGAAAAGAATGTATGTTTCCTGAACCCTGCAGCAGCTTAGAGGTTGAGCATGAAGAATATTTTGAAATTTTAAGAGAACTGAGACAGCTTGAAGGTGTTAAAAAAGTTTTTGTGCGCTCCGGAATTCGTTTTGATTATCTTCTAGAAGATGAGAACAGCCGTCAATATTTAAAGGAACTGGCAGCTCATCATGTAAGTGGTCAGCTCAAGGTTGCTCCCGAGCACGTGTCTGATAATGTATTGGCTTATATGGGCAAGCCCGGGATAGAAGTTTTTGACAAATTCCGTAAGGCTTTTTATCAGGTAAATGAAGAAATTGGTCTGGAGCAGTATTTAATTCCCTATTTTATTTCCAGTCATCCGGGCAGCCGTCTTGAAGATGCGGTTGAGCTGGCAGAATATTTAAGAGATATCAACCACCATCCTGATCAGGTTCAGGATTTTTATCCTACCCCTGGAACCATGGCCACTGCAATGTATTACAGCGGTTATGATCCGCGAACTATGGAAGAGGTATATGTCGCCAGGTCAAAAGAAGCTAAAAAAATGCAGAGAGCTCTGCTTCAGTATCATAAAAAAGAAAATCACCAAATTGTTCGCAAAGCTTTAAAAATGGCAGGTCGTAAAGATCTGATTGGATATGACAAAAAATCACTTGTACCACCTACTCATTAATAGGAGGGTTGCTAATGTCAACAGTAACTAAAGAAGACAAATATAATTTACTAATAGAAAATTTACAAGACCTTGAACCATTTATAATTGCCTTTTCCGGAGGGGTTGACAGTACTTTTCTGGCAGCAGCAGCAAAAGAAGCCGGGCTGGAATTTGAAGCTGTTACAGTCAACACTCCTTTTGTGCCGGAAAGAGAAATTAAAGAAGTAGCAGAGCTGGTAGAAAAATTAGATTTAGAACACCAGCAGCTGGAAATTGAACTCAAAGAATTAGAAAAAGCAGTTAAAAATAATCCAGAGCGCTGTTATCACTGTAAAAAGGTGATTTTTAATCAGATTTTAGATTATGCAGCTGGAAAAATTGTAATTGAGGGTTCAAATTTAGATGATCAGGGGGATTATCGTCCCGGTCGTAAAGCCTTAAAAGAACTGGGAGTTAAAAGCCCAATGCTTGAGGCATCTCTGAGCAAAAATGAGATTAGAGAGCTATCAAAAAAGCTTGGTCTTTCAACCTGGAATAAACCGAGCATGTCCTGTCTGGCTACCAGAGTTTCCTATGATAATCAGATTACTGCTGAAAAATTAGAAAAAATAGAAATTGCTGAAGAACTGCTGTTCCGGATGGGCTTTAAGCAGTTTAGAGTTCGCGATCACAGTAATTTAGCCAGAATTGAATTATCAGAAGCAGACAGGAATAAAATTTTAGATTTAAATTTAATGGATAAATTGTCTGATAAATTACAGAAATTAGGTTTTCAATATGTTACATTAGATCTGTCAGCTTATAAAAGTGGGAGTATGAATAAAGAAATTTTGGAGGCTAAAGATGAATAAAGAAGATATCAAAGTTTTATTAGAAAAAGTTAAGGATGGGAAAATAGAAGTTGAGCAGGCTGCAGCTTCACTAAAAGATCTGCCGTTTAAAGATTTGGGTTTTGCCAAAGTAGATAATCACCGCAGTCTGCGGAATGGGTTTCCGGAGGTTATTTACTGTGAGAACAAATCACTGGCTGAAATTGAGGGTATAGTAAAAGAAATGCTCAAACACGATAATAATATTTTAGCAAGCAGAGCCAAAAAAGAGGTTTATCAGCGAATCAAAGATATTGCACCAGAGGCAGTTTATCATGAGCGCTCTCAGATGATTTTTATTGAAAGACAGAAGCTCAACAAAACTGAAAGCAAAATTTTAGTAGTCAGTGGTGGTACATCGGATATACCAGTAGCTGAAGAAGCTGTAGTAACTGCTGAAGCACTGGGAAATAAAGTTGAGACTCTATATGATGTTGGAGTAGCGGGTATTCACCGGCTGCTTGGTAATTTAGATAAATTAAATCAGGCTGAGGTAATTATTGCAGTTGCCGGGATGGAAGGTGCTCTGGCAAGTGTAGTTGGGGGTCTTGTTGACAAACCGGTGATTGCTGTACCTACCAGTGTTGGTTATGGCGCTAATTTTGGTGGACTATCAGCTTTACTGACAATGCTGAATAGCTGTGCCAGTGGTATTGGTGTGGTTAACATTGATAATGGCTTTGGTGCTGCTTATCTGGCAAGTACAATTGTACTACAAATAGAGAAAGCACGGAAGGAAGGATAAAATGAAAGATATATTATATTTTGATATAAACTCCGGAATCAGTGGAGATATGACAATTGCTTCTCTGCTTGACCTGGGAGTTGATCAGGGGGAATTTTTAGAAGAATTAAAAAAGTTAAATCTGGCAGGTTATGAGGTGGTAATTTCAACTGTTCAGAAAAATGGAATTACAGCTTCAGACTTTAAAGTTGTTTTGGAAGATGACAGTCATCCGGATCATGTAGAAGCTGAGCACGAGCATAATGCTGAGCACGGCCGCAGTCATAGCGATCATTCTCATGAGCACCATCACGAAGGTGGCTGTAATGGTTGTGGTAATCATGACCATGATGGTGAACACAGCCACTCTCATCATGAACATGATCATAGTCACGAAGGTCACAGCCATGAAAATAATAATCACAGCCACGGCCCGGGACATTCTCACAGCCATAGTAGTGGAACTGAACATATTCACCGTAATTTTAATGATATAAAAAACTTAATAAATCAGAGTGTTTTAAGTCAAAAAGTAAAGGATTTAAGTATTGATATTTTTGCTAAAGTAGCAGAAGCTGAGGCAAAGGTACACAATAAGGAGATCAACGAAGTTCACTTTCACGAAGTAGGAGCGGTTGACTCTATAGTTGATATTGTAGGAACTGCTATTTTAATCGAAATGCTTAATCCGGATCATATTTATGCTTCCCCAGTTTCCTTAGGAACAGGCTTTGTTGATGCTGCTCACGGCAGAATTCCGGTTCCGGCTCCAGCAACAATAGAGATTTTAAAAGATGTACCTGTCTATTCAAGTGGAGTTAAAGGAGAACTGGTTACTCCCACCGGAGCAGCGATTATTAAGACTCTGGCTGAAGAATTCATGCCGCTGCCAGAACTCGAAATTTCTAAGATTGCCTATGGTGCGGGTAAAAAAGATTTTGAAATAACAAATCTGCTTAGAGTTTATCAGGCTAAAAAAAAACTAAAGAAAAGTTATTAATTTTAGAAACCAATATAGATGATATGAGTGGAGAAATTTATTCCTATCTTTTTCCGGAACTGCTGGCAGCAGGTGCCAGGGATGTTTATCTAACAAATATTATGATGAAAAAGAACCGTCCGGCTCAGAAATTGACAGTTTTGACTTCTGAGTCCAGCCGCAAAAAAATAGAAGAACTTATTTTTAAAGAAACTACAACTCTTGGAATCAGGCGCCGGAGGGTTCAGCGCAGCTGTCTGCAGCGCAAATATTTAAAGCTGGATTCAAGTTGGGGAGAGGTA
>JBKHFK010000009.1:0-17581 GCA_046540295.1 Halanaerobium sp. | reverse complement strand
AAACCCTGAGCTCCAAAAAGCGCCAGACAGATTGGTGCTCCCACAAAAATATTGTTGCTGAAAACAGAAACAAAAGCAAACTCTTCCTGTTCTCTTTTTTTGTAACTTAAGCTGTGAGTAATGCCAAAAATAATAACTATTGAAATCACAGTAATAATCAAAGCTGAAAATGGTACAATCAAATACTGCCTCAGCATTTCTAAATCAAAATCTCTAACTATATTGGTAAAAATCAGGGCAGGAAAGGCAATATCAATTGTCAGCTCTGCTATTCCCTTCTCAGCCGACTCATTAATTTTTCCGGAACGGTTTAAATAAAAACCAAGGGCTATCAAGACCCCCATTAATAATAATTGCTCTAAAACTGGATAAAGATCTGCCATTCAATAAACCCCTTTATTTTTAAAGTCAAAATCTATTTGTCTTTTTTAAAATTACAGGTCAAAATAAAATTAGTCATATTATTTCCCCATCAACAAGAGAGCCAGCTCATTATATTCTAACTCTGAGACCTGAGCTGTGCTTTTGTTTTTCCCATCTTTTAAAACACTTACCCTATCAGCTGCAGCGAAAACCTCCTCTATCTCCTTAGTAAAATAAAGAATTGAAAAGCCTTTCTCTTTTAATTTCTGCATAAATTTTAAAAAAACTTCTTTATCTGATTTGTTTAAATCCACAACTGCCTGATCAACTACAATGATCTCTGCCTGATAAGATAAGGCCTTCAGCAGCTCCACCAGCTGCTTTTTTAGTGGAGTTAATTCTGCCATTTTCTGTTCTGGATATATTTTCACTTCCAAAAGATCTAGTAAATCCAGGGTTTTTTCAGTTAGCTTCTTTTTATCAATTGCTTTAAAAAAGAAGTATTTCTTTACTGGTTCCCTGCCGAAAAAAATATTCTCTTCAACTGTCATATCAGGGAAAACTGTAGACTTGTTTTCCTGTTCTACTTTTTTATTAAATTTAAAAATACCCAGCGGATCTTTTTTGGGGTTTAAAGCAGAATACTGATTAATAAAATAGATAACTTCTTTTCCAAGCTCTCTCAGTTTTTGCTGACTGAGCTTGCTGTTTTTAAACAGCAATTTCCCCTGTTTGCAATCACTTTTTCCTTTTAAAAATTCCAGCAGTTTGTTTTTGCTTTCCTGGTTCTGAAATAAAATAGCGTGAATCGATTCTTCTTTAACTTCTATTTCAAAACCATTTAAATAATTATGCCCGTCTTTTTTATAATTTAAATTATTAATTTCTAAAATATTTCTCTTCATTTTCACACCTCTAATTAAGTTCATAATTGTAAGTACCAAACTTAATATAACATATTAAGTGTTAAATATGAAGCGATTTACAAAATTTGAAAAGCCCGGTCAAAAAAATGACCAGGCTCTCTAATTTTTATTTGATTGCAACATCTCTAAAGCAGATATTTATTTAAAGTGGCTCTAACTGCTCCCTCTTCTGCTATCATTTCTTTAAAGTAGCCTTCAATTTTTTCTCCCAGTCCAACCTGATAAAGGTCAAGTCCCATCAGCTTTTCATTACTTAAAATTGACTTTAACTTATCTCCTACAGAAGCAGGATTTCCTAATTCAATCCCCTCTAACTGAGGAGTCAGTTCATCTAACATTGGATCTGAGCTCAAGGGCATTTCATTACCCTGATCATCTACTGCCAATAGATATCTCAACCAGCCGGCAATTGCTAAAGGTACTACAACCAATTCTGCTGGATCTAAATCATCAGCATCGCGGTAAGATTTGATTGTTTCACCAAAGCGGATTGCAACCTTTTGTGATGTATCCTTGGCTATTCTCTGAGGAGTATCTGGAATATAGGGATTAACCAGCCTCTCTTTAACTACCTCATCGATAAACTCTTTTGGATCAAGCACACCCGGATCGACAACAACAGGCAGACCTTCCTTGTAACCAATCTGCTCCACTAAAGCTCTGATCTCTTTGTCTTCCATTTCTTCTGCAATTGAAGTGTGGCCTAAGAGACAGCCGTAAACTGCCATTGCTGTATGCAGTGGATTTAAACAGGTAGTAACTTTCATAGTTTCGACCTGATTGACTGTGTCGCGGTCAGTATAAATTGCTCCAGCTTTATCAAGTGGAATCTTACCATTGGGAAAACTATCTTCGATTACTAAATACTCAGGTGCTTCTGCATTAACAAAAGCAGCAATTTCTGTATTCTTACTGGTTTTTACTATCTCGGTATTTTCAAAACCAAGCTCTTTAAGTTTCTGCTGCACTTCTGGAGCAGGACCTGGAGTAATTTTGTCAATCATTGACCAGGGAAAACCCACCTTAGATTCATCATTTAAATAACCTAAAAATTCTTTTTCTACCAGCTTATTTTCTGCCCACTTTTCGGCTACAGTTAAAACTGCATCTTTAAGTTTTTGACCATTATGAGAGCAGTTATCCATACTGGCAAAAGCAAATGGATAGGCCCCTGCTTTGTAACGCTCATATGCCAGAGCAGTTACTTTGGCCATCAGGTGGTTTAAATCTCCCTCAGGTCCAGCTTCAAAATCTTCTAAAACAAAGGGGAAAAATTCGCCCTCCATATTATCCAGAGCATAACCCTTTTCAGTCACTGTAAAACTTGCCATCTTTAAACCCGGTTTTCTAAATGTTTCTTTAAGTTCTCCCCAGTCTTCTTTAAAACTGGAATCTGCTTTTAAAGCTTCGGTAATACTTGCCAGCAGAGTCTTATCTAACTTTCCATCAGCAGACATTTTAACAACCAGACTTAAATTATCTGCAGGCTGATATACCTTATCTATAATCTCATAGTCAAAACCTTCAGCTGCTATAATACCTATTTCTACCTCTCCCTTATTTAAAAGTTCCTGCTGCAGGCGGGCAATAAAGGCTCTAAAAATATTACCGGCACCAAAATGTACCCATTCTGGATTATCTTTTGTGTTTTCAATTAAATTTTGATAGTCAAACTGAGGGGGATTAATCCCTGCATCTTCCCACTGGGCCAAATCTTTAAGTTCTTCTTTTTTAAGTTTCAGCATTTTATTCTCCTTTCACTTTCTGCTTTTTCCTAATCTAAATTTAAAATGATTTTAAAAAGAACCCTCTTTATAATAGCTACTAGAAAGAGGATTCTTTATTTTAATTTATTTACTGCTCTTCTTAATTGCTTCCCAGAGTCCATTAATATAGGTAGCACCTAAAGCTCTATCATAAAGTCCATAACCGGGTTTGCCTGTTTCTCCCCAGATCATGCGGCCGTGGTCAGGACGCAGCGGTCCTTCAAAACCAACATCATGATAAGCTTTCATGATTTCATAAATATCAAGTGAGCCCTTTTCACTTAAGTGGGCTGCTTCTTCAAAACTTTGTTCTCCTGTAATTTTAACATTTCTCACATGGGCAAAATGGATTCTATCTCCAAATTCTCTGATAATCTCCGGTATATCATTTTCTGGATTAACTCCCAGAGAGCCAGAACAGAGATCAAGCCCATTTGCTGGAGAGTCAACCAGATTTAAAAGTTTTCTCAGGTTTTCTTTTCCAGTTACAACACGCGGCAGGCCAAAAATAGACCATGGTGGATCATCAGGATGAATTGCCATTTTAATATTTTCTTCTTCTGCCACCGGAATGATTTCTTTTAGAAAATATTCTAAGTTATCCCAGAGCTTATCCTCATCAATTTCCTGATAGGCTGTCATTAGATCATTTAATTCATCCTTTGTATAACTTGTATCCCAGCCGGGCAGATCAAGCTCCCCACTTAAAGGATCCATTTTTTCTACTTCTTCTTTTTTGTAAATTAAAGCTTCTGATCCATCCTCAAGTTCATAATCAAGCTCTGAACGGGTCCAGTCAAAAACAGGCATAAAGTTATAGGTTACTACTTCAATTCCTGCTTTGGCTAAGTTTCTTAAAGTCTCTTTGTAATTTTCAATATAGCGGTCCCGGGGTTCAACCCCCATCTTAATTGCTTCCGGTACCGGCACACTTTCGATTGCTGAAATTTCAAGTCCAGCTGCCTCCACCTTATCTTTCAGTTCCTTAATTTTCTCATAAGGCCAGGCTTCTCCTGCTGGAATATCATAAATAGCTGTAACAATTCCTACCATACCAGGAATCTGCCTTATTTTTTCTAAAGTTACAGGATCATCATCACCATACCAGCGAAAAGATAGTTTCATAAGATCACTCCTTTTATTTTGAGTATTTTGTAATTTGAAAGCGTTTTCAAGAAAAACAAAAAAATCTTTTTCTGCTTTTCTCTTATTTCAATAATTCAAGATCAAATTTAAAATTCCTGCCTCATTTTTTAAATAAACAACAAAAGATATATTAAACAATAATTTGCATAAAACTTTGCTGAAGATTAAACCCCGGCCTTTTGAGAAGGCCGGGACTTGTTTTTTTACTTTTCCTTTACATTAACCTTTAAGTTAGCTGTGATGTCATCATATAATTTTACCGGTACTGTATGCATCCCCAGTGATTTAATAGAATCATCAAGCTCAAGTTTGCGCCTGTCAATATCATAACCCTTAGCTGCAGCTGCTTTGGCGATATCCTTGGTGTTAACTGAACCAAATAAACGGCCATTGTCGCCAGCTTTAACTTTGATTACAAATTTTTCTGATTCTAATTTAGACTTTAACTTTTTAGCATCATCTCTTTTTTCGGATTCCAGACGATTTTTCTTTGCTTCTTTTTCTTTTATTTCTTTAATTTTCTGCTGGGTTGCTTCTACAGCCAGTCCCCGCGGCATTAAATAATTACGGGCATATCCATCGGCTGCTTCTACAACATCACCTTTAGAACCTAACTTTTTAACATCTTCTGTTAATACTACTTTCATGATCTCTTACCTCCTTAGTTATTTTAACCAGGTTGATTGCTCTGCTTTCTAAAATTGAACCACATATCCAGCAATCCAAGCAAAATAAGGATAATCGGAACCGGTGGAAAAATAAAGATTAAAAAAATGAAAAAAGATTTTAATAAAAAAGAACTACTTTTGGTAGATAAATAATACATTAAAACTGCAAATCCCTGCAGAAAAGCCAGGAAAAACATGAAAATATTTAAATTTAAAAAGATCGGATTTGAAGTAAGTAACAGAGAAATAACAATTAAAATTGAAATAATCCAGCGAGGAAAATACCATTTGCTTACTATTTTGTACAATTCGATATTTAAACCTCTTCTGCGTAAATACCAGGCCGAAACATAATAATTTAAAATTCCTGTTATTGTTGCTGAAATAGCAAGCAGTGCCGGAAAAATCATTCTAATTAAACTCATTTGAGCTGTAATTAACTGTTCGACTGACTGCTGATCCAGTTCACTGCTTAAACTCTCTACTGCCTGCTGCAGTAAAGTTTGATAATTTAAATTAAGCATCCCGGATGAAACATAAAATATTAAAGCCTGTGAGATAATGACTGTAATTACAGCAGTAATTAAAGTTTTTAAAGGAGATAGTCCCTCTTTAATCACATTACCAATGACAAAACCCACCAGTCCAAAACCAATTACAGTCATCAAACCCATAACGGTTCCAAATAATAATCCATTAATTAAAGCAGCAATTGCAATTACACCAATTACTCCACTGCTTTCTTTTTTCTGTACAAGATAAACTACTGGTACCGGCCAGAGTATCATAACTGCCATAGATAAAAATGGGATAAAATAATTAATTGCAGTTAGTAAAATTATGTAGGCCAGTGTTCTGATACTGTCTTTATAGTTTCGAATATCCATCTAATTTATCACCTCATCTGCCGGCATAATCAAAAATTATTATGAAAGAAAGGAGGCGCCATCATAGATTTTGCCTCCCTTCATTAAAAATACTTATTCTTTTACATATGGCAGTAGAGCAACTGAGCGCGCTCTTTTTACTGCCTTTGTAATTAATTTTTGGTGTTTGGAACAATTACCTGTTACACGACGCGGCATAATTTTCCCACGATCTGTAAGATATCTATTTAAAGTTCTTAAGTCTTTATAGTCAATCTTCTTATCTTCATTTGCACAAAAATGGCAAGATTTATTTCTACCTCTAGGCATTAAGATTTACCTCCTTTTTAAAATGGTACATCAAAATCGTCAGCATCAAAATTATCATCAAATTGAGCATCAAAATCATCCTGCTCTTTTTTCTTATTCTCCTGAGCCTGATTACTATTTTGCTGTTTGCTGCTCTGGTTATTCTGACGCTGCCCCTGATTATTATTTCGGCTACCGTTATTGTTACCGAAATCTAGAAAACGCACATTATCGGCATTTACTTCAGGATTTATATAAGTTCTGTTGTTGTTTTCACTTTTGCGAATCTGTAAGGATCCGTCAACTCCAACCAGTCTACCTTTACCGAGATGACGGGCACAATTTTCCGCCAGACCCCGCCAGGTTACAATATTGATAAAATCAACATCTCTATCACCATTGCGGTTGGTATAATTTCTCTCAACAGCCAGTGTAAAATTACAGACTGGAGTTCCATTACTGGTATAGCGAAGTTCAGGATCTCGTGTCAGGCGGCCGATTAAAACAATTCTATTTAACAAGAGTATTCACCACCTAAATTTATATTATGCTTCATTTCTAACTACTAAATAACGAAGAACACCATCCATAATCTTAAAGATTCTTTCTAGTTCATTAACTACTGTAGTTTTTGCACTAAATTCTAAGATTGTATAATCACCAGAACGGTAATCCTTAATCTCATATGCTAACTGCTTTTTACCCCAGGCATCAACCTCGGTTACTTCTCCTTCGTGATCAGAAATTGCATCCTTTACACGCTGAAGGATAGTCTGTTTTTCTTCATCTTCAAGATCTGGCTTAAGTACAAAAGTTGTTTCGTAATCTCTTTTTCTTGCTTCCATTAATCATTCACCTCCTCCACACGGACTAATGGCCCTGCTGCTAGCAGAGCGTGGGTTTTAACCAATCTAAATTATAACACCTCTTCACTTAAAATGCAAGTGAAATGTACAGGTGCCGTGTACCACCCGATTTATGTCGAAATTTGTTATCAGGCTGCAGCGCAATACCTAAATCCTATGAATTTTTTCTCAAACCAAAATGTTAATTCCCAGTAAATAAAATATTATAGCTATCAGCCAGCCTCCCAGAACATCGGAAGGATAATGTACACCCACCATTATTCTTGAAAGAGCTGTGATCACTGCCAGAATAATCATTAAAAACCCCAGCTCAAAACTGATATTTAAAACCGTCAGAGAAATAATCAGCGAACTGGCTGTATGAGTACTGGGAAATGAGTGATCCTGACGCTGTTTTATTAATTTTTTTAGACCATACTCAGCAAAAGGTCGGCGGCGATTATATAAAATTGGGGTTGATTTTACTACCAAATATACAGCAGCCGGAATTATAATAAAAACTCTGAGTTTCGGATCACTGTTATAAATCAACCAGCCGCCAACTGCAAAATATATTGTTGAAAAAAATTTAGAAGAAAATTTTGTTATAAAAACTGCTATTTTTGAAATAAAGTTGTGGCTGATAGTAAAATTATATAAGACGAAAAATATTCTCTTATCAATTTTTTTTATCATATTGCTGCCTCTTAACTTTCCTGCGGCTTAGATCATTTAGTTTTTTTAAATTCATACTTAAGAGATTATCAACACTTTATTTTATGAATTCAATCGGAGTAGCTTTTTAGGAATGAAAAAGCGTCAAAAATTTTCTTCATACACCCAAACTACACTTTAGTCATTAGAAAATTTAGCTTTTGGACCCTTGTATTAAAGAGATTATTTTAATCATGATTCAAATAAGATCAGACATTAAACCTAAAGTGACACACATCTCCATCCTGCATTATATAATCTTTGCCTTCCAGACGCAGGAGGCCTTCTTCTCTTGCTTCAGCCATTGAGCCTACTCTCTTCAAATCTTCAAAACTTACAATCTCTGCTCTGATAAATCCTTTTTCCATATCACTGTGAATTCTCCCCGCTGCTTCTGGTGCTGTGGAGCCCCGCTCTACTGTCCAGGCTCTACATTCCTTTTCTCCAGCAGTTAAAAAAGTAAGCAGATTTAATAGTTCGTAACCGGCCTTGATTACTCGGTCCAGCCCGGAATCATTAAGCCCTAACTCATCTAAAAACATTTCTTTTTCATCTTCATCGAGCTCAGCTATATCTGCTTCAATTTTAGCACTTATTTCCACTACTTTGGCTCCATCACGCTCAGCATGAGCCTTTACCTCTTTTACAAGTTCATTCTGACCTGTGTTTATATCATCTTCATTAACATTGGCCAGATATATAATTGGCTTAGCACTTAAAAGCTGCAGTTCTCTAACAAGACGCTCCCCGGTTTCAGATAATTCAAGCTGACGAATGTTCTTACCTTCTTCCAGCGCTTCGGAAATTTTTTCCAGGGACTCGACCTCTTTTAGATAAATCTTATCTCCGCTTTTAGCCTGTTTTCTTGACTTTTCCAGCCTTTTTTCTACCTGAGTTAAGTCAGCCATCATCAGTTCCGTATTGATAATGTCAATATCCCGGTCAGGAGAAATTTCGCCATCTACATGAGTTATATTTTCATCATCAAAACAGCGCACTACCTGAGCAATAGCATCTACCTCTCTAATATGAGCTAAAAATTTATTTCCCAGCCCTTCCCCCCGGCTCGCTCCTTCAACAAGTCCCGCTATATCAACAAACTCAATCACTGTTGGAGTTTTCTTTTCCGGTTGATACCTTTCTGTAAGCCAGTCCAGGCGCTCATCCGGTACAGGTACAACCCCCACATTAGGGTCAATTGTACAAAACGGATAATTTGCTGCATCAGCCCCCGCTTCTGTCAGGGCATTAAAAAGAGTCGATTTTCCTACATTGGGCAGTCCAACAATACCTATTTTCATTAAAAAATCTTCCTTCCTGAATTATTAAAGTTTTTTCTTAACACTTTTTTCAAATTTATTTCTGGGTAACATAATTATCCGATCACAGGTCTCACATTTTGCCTTAAAATCCATACCCACCCTTAAAATTTCCCAGGTCTTACCTCCACAGGGGTGTGTTTTTTTAAACTCCACCCTATCACCAACTGAATAATCTTGCGGCATTTAAAGACCTCCTCCAATTTTTAAAATTAAATCTGTTTATTTAAACCTTTTATTTTATGTTAAAATCAAATAAAGAATTATGCTCAAAGTTACTGCTAAAAAGATAACAAAAAGACAACCTGGCTCTTTATAAAAAGGTTTATCTGCATTTAGATGATAGCTGAAACTTCCCTTTTTTCTCGCCTTTTTAAGATATTTAATTGATTCTGAATAATTTCCTTCCTCTCTATAAATTACACCCAGGTTATTATAGGCCGGTCCATATTCTTCATTTATTTTTATTGCTTTTTGATAAAGTTCTTTGGCTCTCTTTAAATTACCCATTTCTCTGGCTATACTACCCAGATTTGTTATAGCAGGAGCAAAATCAGGATCCTGCTGCAGAATCTGATTAAGCAGTTCCTGAGCCTGATTAAATTCCTGGTTATAAATGTGAATAACAGCCTTTTTATTTAAAGCTGGAACAAAATTGGGCTTTTCCTCTAAAAATTTATTCAGTTTTTTATCGGCTTTTTTTCGGTGCCCTCTATCCATTAAATCAACACATTTCTGATATTTTTTTTCCATTTCTGCTTCCAGTTGATTTTTATATGTTTCTTCTCTCATTTTTACACCCACTTTTTATTAACTTCAATTTAATATTATATCACATTAATACCTAGAACTGCAAAAATGGCCCTGAAGCCGGGCCACCTGCAGATATTTTGTTCAATTATACAATTCTCACTATTTTTTGAACTTATATATTTTTTTATTAAATTTAACTTTAATTTAACAGACTTACCAGTGCAGATCGGGATTTCTGGCGGCTGCAGCCTCATCTAACTTTCTGACTGTTGTTGTATGAGGTGCATTTTTAACCAGTTCCGGATCTTCTTTTATTTCCCGGGAAATAGTCAGCATTGTTTCTACAAAATGATCAAGAGTCCCTATATTCTCTGTTTCTGTTGGTTCAATCATCATTGCTTCTTTAACCACAAGTGGGAAATAAATAGTTGGAGCATACTGATCATAATCCAATAGCCTTTTAGCAATATTAAGAGTTGAAACTCCTTCTTCTTTCTGGCGGCTGCCGGAAAGCACAAACTCGTGCAGGCTCTCTTCAGCATATGGAAGCTCAAAATTGTCCTTAAGTCTGGCTTTTAAATAGTTTGCATTTAAAACAGCATTTTCTGTTGTTTTTTTAAGGCCGCCGCCACCTACTGTTTTAATATAGGCCCAGGCTCTGAGCATAATTCCATAATTTCCATAAAAACTGTGAACCTTTCCAATTGATTTTGGCCGCTTATAATCCCAGTAATATTTTTCTTCATCTTTTTTAAGCAGCGGTTTTGGTAAATATGGTGCTAAAAAATCCTTAACCCCAACCGGTCCAGAACCGGGGCCTCCTCCACCATGAGGAGTAGAAAACGTTTTATGAAGGTTAAAATGCATTAAATCAAAGTCCATCAGTCCCGGTTTAGCATAACCCATAATGGCATTCATGTTTGCACCATCATAGTAAACCAGGCCACCAGCCTCATGAACCATTTCAGTTATTTTTAAAATATCTTCTTCAAAAATTCCAAGTGTATTGGGATTAGTCAGCATTAAAGCAGCTGTTTTATCATCAAGTGCTTCTGCCAGAGCATCCAGGTCAACCATTCCTCTCTTATTGGAAGCAATCTCAACCACATCGAAACCAGCCATTGTTGCACTGGCAGGATTGGTACCGTGAGCTGAGTCCGGTACAATTACTTTTGTTCTCTTTTCTTCGCGATCTTCAAAATATTTTTTTACTATTAAGAGAGAAGTAAATTCCCCGTGAGCCCCTGATGCTGGCTGAAGTGTAATCTCATCCATGGCGCTTATTTCTGCCAGATCAAGTTTCAACTGATATAAAATTTCCAATGATCCCTGCAGCTGTTCTGAAGGCTGATAGGGATGAATATTACTCAAAGCAGAAATTCTTGCAACTCTCTCATTTCTTTTAGGATTATATTTCATGGTACAGGAACCAAGTGGATAAATTCCAGAATCCACTCCATAATTCATCTCACTTAAGGCTGTATAATGGCGCACTACATCAACCTCACTCACTTCCGGTAGTTCAAGTTCTTTTCTAAAATAATCACCTAAATTGTCTTCAAGACTGCTCTTTTCAACCTCAAGTGGAGGCAAAGAATATCCTCTGCGTCCAGGACTGCTGTAATCTTTAATTAATTTTTCCTCCACTTAAAGCACCTCCAATTTATTTACTAATCTATCCATTTCTGCTTTTGTTCTTTTTTCAGTTACACAGACTAAAATACCTTCTCTACCGATCTCTTTTAAATCATAACCGGCAATTATATCCTCTGCCAGTAATTTTTTAAGCAGTTCTTTACTATCCCGACTAGTTTTTAAAACAAACTCATTTATAAAGTTATCAAGATTTAGAACTTTAAAGCCATCCAGACTGTCCAGTCTTTTTGCTAAATAGTGTGCTTTATGGTAGGACTGCTCACCAACTTCTTTTAGCCCCTTTTTTCCAACTGTTGAGAGATAAATTGTTGCCATCAGGGCATTTAGAGCCTCATTTGTACAGATATTGGAGGTAGCTTTTTCACGTCGAATGTGCTGTTCTCTGGTCTGTAAAGTTAAAACGAAACCCTCTTTGCCTTCCACATCATTTGTTTTTCCAACAATTCTTCCAGGCAGCTGTCTCAGCATTTTTCTATCATCTTTACAGGCCATAAAACCTAAGTTAGGCCCACCATAATTTAGCCCACTGCCCAAATTCTGAGCTTCTCCAACTACTATATCAGCCCCAAAATCAGCAGGAGCTTTTAAAATCCCCAGTAAAATTGGATTGGCAATCACCAGGAGCAGCGTTTTTTTGCTATTTTTAACCATCTTTGATATTTCTTTCATCTTCTCTATTGAACCATAAAAATTGGGGTATTGAAGAACCACCACCGCAGTCTGCTGTTCAAGCTCTTTTTCAATTTGAGCAGGATCAATAATCTGATCTTCGGTCTCTAAATCAATAAAATCAAGATCTACTCCTGAACCATAAGTTTTAATAACTTCCCTGTAAGCAGGATTAATTGTATCCGGTAGAATAACCCTGGGCTTTCTTGTAATTCGAGCAGCCATTGTTACTGCTTCTGCTGCTGCTGATCCTCCGTCCAGCATTGAGGCATTAGCAATCCCCATTCCAGTTAAATCACAGATCATACTCTGGTATTCATAAATTGCTTCCAGTATCCCCTGGCTTAATTCAGCCTGATAGGGAGTATAGGCAGTATAAAATTCCGAACGAGAAACTAAAGCATCAATTACCCCAGGAACATAGTGATCATAGACACCTGCTCCCAGAAAAGAAATTTGTTGATCCAGACTTTTATTTTTAGCCGCCTGAGACTCAGCCCTGCGCATTAATTCCAGCTCAGATATTCCCGGCTCTATTTTTAACTTATCATCTGCTGCTACTGCTTCTGGTATCATCTGAAAAAGATCTTCAACTGCTTCTATTCCAATCTCCTTCAGCATTTTATTTTTTTCTGCTGCTGTATTGGAAATATAGTCCATGATTATTCCTCCTCTATGAATTCAGCATACTCCTCTGCAGATAAAAGTTCATCTAATTCTGAATCATCAGCCGGATCAACCTTAATCAGCCAGCCTTCACCATAAGGATCATCATTTATTAATTCCGGATTATCAAGCAGTGCTTCATTAACTTCAATAACTCTACCACTAACAGGAATAAAAGTATCTGAAACAGCTTTAACTGATTCTAAAACTCCAAAACTGTCATCTTTATCAAATTCTTCCTCAACTTCTGGAAGCTCTACAAAAACAATATCTCCCAGTTCTTCCTGGGCAAAGTCAGTAACTCCTATCACCAGATAGTCCTCTTCTTCCCTAACCCACTCATGATCTTCTGAATAATATAAATTTTCTTTTACACTCATTTTTATTCCTCCTTTTGATTTGCCTGCAAAATTAATAACTTTATTGAATTTATTGAACTTATAGATCCTAAACAAAAGGACCTTTTACTACCTCAGCTTTAATCTTCCGACTGCGAACTTTTATTTCAATTTCTGTTCCAACCTCTGTATATTCTGTTTTTAAGTAAGCAAGCCCTATACCCTCTTCTAAGCTGGGAGAATAACTACCGCTTGTCACCTGACCAATTTTTTCTTCTCCAGCATATACCTCATAACCATGTCTGGCCATTCCTCTACCCTTAATTTTAAACGGAATCAATTTTCGACTGCAGCAGTTTTCTTTAATATCTATTAGTTTCTCTCTGCCGATAAAATCTCCTTTATCAAGAGCAACAGTCCAGCCCAGTCTGGCTTCATAAGGGTTGGATTTCTCATCAATATCATTTCCATATAGGGCATACATTTTTTCCAGCCGCAGAGTGTTTCTGGCTCCAAGTCCACAGGGCTTAAGCCCAAAATCAGCACCAGCATTCATTAATTCAGACCAGATTTTTTCCGCCTCTGCTGGTTCAAAATAAAGCTCATAGCCCAATTCTCCAGTATAGCCTGTTCTTGAGATTATCATTTCAACTCCGGAGACCTTAGCTTCTCTAAAATTATAATAATCCAAAGAATTTAAATCAATATCAGTCAACCGGGTTAAGATTTTTTTAGATTCCGGTCCCTGCAAAGCCAGCATTGCATATTTTTTAGAAAGATTTTCTGCTGCTGTTTTTCCAAGCAGATGTTTTTTAATCCAGTTATAATCTTTTTCAATATTGGCTGCATTAACTACCAGTAAATATTCATTTTCCCGCAAACAGTAAACCAGCAGATCATCAATTATTCCCCCATCTTCTTTACAGATTGGAGTATAAATAATTTTACCAGGCTCAAGTTTCTGTATATCATTTGTTATAATTTTTTGCAGTGATTTGGCAGCGTCTTTACCATGCACAAGGATTTCTCCCATATGAGAAACATCAAAAAGCCCGCACTGATTTCGGACAGCTTTATGTTCAGCAATGATACCGGTATATTCAACCGGCATTTCCCAGCCGCCAAAATCAGTCATCTTAGCTCCCAGATCTTTATGTATCTGATTGAGTGGAGTTTTGTCCATTCTTTTAACCTCCCTTAAATTTTAGTGAAACCAAAAAAACAGGAAGCCGGAATTTAATCCGACTCCCTGTTCATAAAGTTCAATATGTCCAGAGCTACGTCCAGCTGAATTCTTTTTGCCTGAGAGTTTCGGTTCCCCTTGCTCCTTCGGCGCCATTTAAGGTCTCTCATTCAGCCTTCACCCGTTTATTAACTTGTATATATCAATTATATATTATTTTTTTAAATATTGCAAAATTAAAATACAAATGCTGCAAGAACAACTGCTACAACTAAAGCTGGCAGTAAATTGCCGGCCTTAATTTTACTGACACCAAGCATATTTAAACCAATAGCGGTGATTAAAAGACCTCCACTGGCTGTCATAATTCTGATCATATCCTCAGTTAAATAAACAGCTGCCCAATCTGCAGCCAGGGTAATACTACCCTGATATATCAGTATCGGAATGGCAGAAAAAGCAACCCCAATTCCCGTACTGGCTGCAAAAGCAATAGAGGTTATCCCGTCGAGAAGTGACTTGGTAAAAAGAATACTGGGATCACTATTCAGTCCATCCTGAATTGAGCCCATAATTGCCATTGCTCCCACACAATAGATCAGACTGGCCTGAACAAAGCCCTGGACAAAAAGATCATCTTCTCCCCCAAATTTTTCTTTTAAACTTTCACCAAAATCATTTAATCTTTTTTCAAGCTGCAGGAGTTCTCCAATTACAGCTCCAATTACCAGACTGAAAATAACCAGCAGAATATCCGGATCTTTTTCAATACTAAAGGCCATCTGCATCCCGATTAAAATAACAGCCAGACTGATCCCATGAATTACAGTAGTCTGAACTTTTTCAGGAAATTTACCGCGAAAAAGAACCCCAACAGTGCTTCCAGTCAGCACAGAGGCTACATTAACAATAGTTCCAATCATTATCCATCACCCATCTATTCTCTATCTATTTGTTTCACATGAAACACTATTTTAATTTATCTACCAGTTCATTTAATTTATCAACACTGTCCAATTCAATAGTTAAAAGATTATTTTTCTTTCTCTGCTTTATTTTCACCTTTGTTCCCAGCTTTTTTTCTAATTCTGCCGCTCCCTGCTGCCAGGCCGGAGATAATTCCGCTTTCTCTTTTTTCTTTTCCTGGTTTTTTAAAGGATTTTTGAGTTTTTCTACATATTTTTCGGTTTCCCTTACTGTTAAATCCTGAATTATAATATTTTCACAGGCTGCAACCTGAGCTGATTCTTTTTCCAGAGATAAGAGGGCTCTTGCATGACCAATTGTAATTGTGCCCCGCTCAAGATGGTTTTTAACTTTATCAGCAAGTTTTAAAAGTCTCACCATATTTGAAACATTAGAACGGCTTTTACCAACCTGTTTTGCCAGCTCTGCCTGAGTAATCTCAAAATTATCCAGCATCTCCCTATAAGCTCTGGCTTCTTCTACCGGATTTAAATCTTCACGCTGTATATTTTCTATCAGGGCAATCTCCAGCATCTCCTGATCATCAAAACTTCTGATAACTGCCGGTATTTTCTTTAAACCAACCAGTTTCGAAGCACGCCAGCGCCTTTCTCCAGCCACAATCTGATATTTTTCCGCTTTAATTTTGCGAACAGTAATTGGCTGAATAATTCCTTTTTCCTGAATTGAATTTGCCAGTTCTTTTAATGTATCTTCATCAAAATTACTGCGCGGCTGAAAAGGATTTGCCTCAATCTGATCAATAAAAATTTCTTCAACTCTACTTTGATCTACATTCTCATCATTACTTATCAGGGCACTTAAACCTTTACCCAGTCTTTTTTTACTCAAGAGAGATCACTTCCTCTGCTAATTTTCTATATGCTTCTGCTCCTTTTGAGGAGGAACTGTAATCAAGTATCGGTTTGCCAAAGCTTGGTGCTTCACTTAAACGAACATTACGAGGAATTATCGTCTCAAAAACAAGTTCAGAAAAATAATCTTTTACTTCATCAATTACCTGCTCTGAAAGATTGGTCCTGGCATCATACATAGTCATTAAAACCCCTTCAATTCTCAGATCCGAATTTAAATTTTTCCTGACCAGTTCAATAGTATTCATCAGCTGACCCAGGCCTTCCAGAGCATAATATTCGCACTGAATGGGAACCATTACACTATCAGCTGCAGTTAGTGCATTTAAAGTTAATAAACCTAAAGAAGGAGGGCAGTCAATTATTATAAAATCATAATTTTGATCAAGACTTTTTAATGATTTTTTCAGTCTGCTTTCTCTGGACATAATAGAAACAAGCTCTATTTCTGCACCTGCAAGTTCAATATTGGCGGGTATTATATCCAGATTCTTATTTTCGCTCTGCAAAATTGCTTTTGCTGGAGCTTCTGATTCAATTAATAAGTCATAAATTGTATATTCAACCTCAGCTTTTTCAATACCCAGACCACTGCTGGCATTTCCCTGAGGATCAATATCAATTAATAAAACTTTATTGTTTTTTTCTGCCAGGCCAGCACTTAAGTTAACTGCCGTTGTGCTCTTGCCCACCCCACCTTTCTGGTTGACAATCGCAATTTTTTTAGCCATTATTTCACCTCTTTGTGAACATAATTTAAAACGATATCTTTTATTTAGAGAGTTTAATATAATATTCAATACTATCCCGATCATCACTGCGTTCAAACTCAACCCTGATTCCCGAATCTTTAATTTCTGCAATCCGTTTTTCTAAAGAATTTGCAAAAAGTCTGAGATCATCAGAGATATGTTTGATTTTTTTCTTCTTTTTTGAAGGTTCTTTTCTCTTTTTGATTAAATTTTCCGTCTCTCTTACATTAAGCTCATTTTTGCTGACTTTATTGATTACTTCCAGCTGTTCAGCAGGACTTTCTAATTTCAATAGAGCCCTCCCGTGTCTTTCACTCAACTCAGCCTGCAGTAGTTTTTGCCTGATTTCAGTTGACAAATTTAAAAGCCGCAGTTTATTGGCTATAGTTGACTGACTTTTAGAAACTCTTGCTGCCAGTTCTTTTTGAGTTAAATCAAATTCATCCAATAACCGCTGATAAGCCTGTGCTTCCTCTAAAAAATTTAAATCCTTACGCTGCAGATTTTCAATCAGAGCTATCTCTGCCATCTGCTGATCATTAAAATCTTTAATCACAGCCGGAATAACATCTTTATTTAATAATCTGGCTGCTCTCAACCTTCTCTCGCCGGCGATTAATTCATATTCATTTTCTTTTTCCCTAACTGTAATTGCCTGAATTAAACCAAAATTTTCAATTGATTTAGCAAGTTCTTCAATTTCAGACTGATTAAACTGCTGACGAGGTTGAAAAGGATTAACTTTGATTTCTTCTACTTTGATCTCTACAATCTGATCCCTGTCTTTTTGCTTTTCCTGAT